>CAUQIK010000003.1:0-82419 GCA_963518035.1 uncultured Streptococcus sp.
TCGTTTGGCAGAATTGACAAGTGATTTCTGCCCCGTGGTCTTCCTCTTTCATTTCCTGTAAGTCTGAGCTTGGAAGGCTAGCAAGAGCGTTCATAAAGCGTTCATGGCTACAGTCACATTGGAAACGGATTTCTTCTTCAGAAAGACGCTTGTAGGCCTCGTCACCGTAGATAGCCTTGAGGAGGGCTTCAATATGGTCTTCACTCTCTAGAAGAGTCGAGATAGCTGGCATTTCTTGGATGCGTTTTTCAAAGCGAGCAATCTCTTCTTCCTTGGCTCCCGGCAAGACTTGAACTAGGAAACCACCTGCAACCTTGACCTTGTCTTCCTCGTCCAAAAGGACATTGAGGCCGACTGCTGAAGGTGTTTGTTGACTTTCAGTCAGGTAAAAGGCAAGGTCTTCACCGATTTCCCCAGAGATGAGGGGAGTCATAGAGTTGTAAGGATTTCCAGTACCGTAGTCTGTGATAACGAGGAATTGACCATTTCCAACAAAAGGTCCAACTAGGACTTCACCAGTTGCAGTCTTTTTGATGTCAACACCAGGATTTTGAACGTAGCCTTTGACGTTCCCCTTGGTATCAGCAACGGTGATAATGGCTCCTAGAGAGCTAGATCCCAGTACCTTCACTGTTAGTTTGGTATTTCCTTTTTCATTGGCTGCGAGAATCTGGCTAGCGATAAGAGTTCGACCAAGCGCTACAGTTGAGCTAGCTTGGGTTTGGTGTTTTTCTTGAGCAGTGCGGACGGTTTCTGTGCTATCAAGGACAAAAGCACGAAAGGCTCCGCTTTCTGATATTGTTTTAATAATTTTATCCATAGCTACTATTTTAGCATAAAAATGCCCAAAGGGGGAGCCGTGTGTTTGCTGATTTTTAGGATAATGGACCAGGAAATCAGCATGAAAATAAAAAGAGAAACAGATTATTTCAGCATTTGTAAGATTTATGCTATGCTTAAGGTAGAAAATGAAAGGGGTAACAAATGTATTTAGGAGATTTGATGGAAAAGGCCGAATCTGGCCAATTTTCAATCCTTTCCTTTCTATTACAAGAGTCTCAGACGACCGTCAAGGCTGTAATGGAGGAAACAGGATTTTCAAAAGCAACTCTAACCAAATATGTCACCCTACTCAATGACAAGGCTTTGGACAGTGGCTTAGAGCTGACTATCCACTTAGAAGATGAAAATCTGCGTCTATCGATCGGTGCAGCGACCAAGGGGAGAGATATTCGGAGCCTGTTTTTGGAGAATGCTGTTAAATACCAGATTCTTGTTTATCTTCTCTACCACCAACAGTTTTTAGCCCATCAGCTGGCTCAAGAATTGATGATTAGTGAGGCTACGCTTGGTCGCCACTTAGCTAGTTTGAATCAGATTTTGTCAGAATTTGACTTATCTATCCAAAATGGACGTTGGCGAGGTCCAGAGCATCAGATTCGCTATTTCTATTTCTGTCTTTTCCGCAAGGTCTGGTCCAGTCAGGAATGGGAAGGTCACATGCAGAAACCAGAGAGAAAACAGGAGATTGCCACTTTAGAAGAAATCTGCGGTGCAAGTTTGTCTTCGGGTCAGAAATTGGACTTGGTTCTCTGGGCTCATATCAGTCAACAGCGTCTTCGGGTTAATGCTTGTCAGTTCCAAGTGATAGAAGAGAAAATGCGAGGGTATTTTGACAATATTTTCTACCTTCGTTTGCTGAGAAAGGCTCCGTCCTTTTTTGCTGGACAACACCTTCCTCTAGGAACTGAGGATGGGGAGATGATGATTTTCTTCTCTTTCCTCCTATCTCATCGCATTCTTCCTCTTCATACTATGGAGTATATCCTTGGTTTTGGAGGGCAGTTGGCCGATTTGCTGACACAGTTGATTCAAGAAATGAAGAAGGAGGAGTTGCTGGGTGATTATACAGAGGATCACGTTACCTATGAACTCAGTCAGCTTTGTGCTCAAGTCTATCTCTATAAGGGCTATATTTTACAGGACCGCTACAAGTACCAGTTGGAGAATCGTCATCCTTATTTTTTGATGGAACATGATTTTAGGGGAACGGCAGAGGAGATTTTTCATGCCTTGCCTGCCTTTCAGCAGGGGACGGATTTGGATAAGAAAATTCTCTGGGAATGGCTCCAGTTAATTGAATATATGGCTGAAAACGGTGGCCAGCATATGCGGATTGGTCTGGATTTGACATCAGGTTTTCTTGTCTTTTCAAGGATGGCAGCCATTTTGAAACGGTATTTGGAATACAATCGTTTTATTACCATTGAAGCCTATGACCGAACTCGGCATTATGATTTGCTGGTTACCAATAACCCGATTCATAAGAAGGAACAGACCCCAGTTTATTATTTAAAAAACGACTTGGATTTGGAAGATTTGGCAGGGATTCGTCAGTTATTATTCACTTAAAAGGCTTGGTTGTTCCAGGTCTTTTTTGTGAAATTCACACAATCTCCTCACATTTTTTAAAAAATTAAAAAAAGTTGATAAACAAGAAAACGCTTTATTTTGTATACTAGTTACTGTAAAGAGGAAACATCCTCAAGATCTTTATCAGGAGGACAGCACATGTCACAAGAAAAATACATCATGGCCATTGACCAGGGAACTACAAGTTCTCGTGCCATCATTTTCAACAAAAAAGGAGAAAAGGTCAGCTCGAGTCAAAAAGAGTTTACTCAGATTTTCCCTCAGGCAGGTTGGGTAGAGCACAATGCCAATGAAATTTGGAACTCTGTTCAGTCAGTTATTGCGGGTGCTTTCATCGAAAGTGGTGTGAAACCAAATCAAATCGAAGCAATCGGGATTACCAACCAGCGTGAAACAACTGTCGTCTGGGATAAGAAAACAGGCCTTCCTATCTACAACGCAATCGTTTGGCAGTCACGCCAGACAGCACCTTTGGCTGAGCAACTAAAAAGTCAAGGTTATGTGGAAAAATTCCATGAAAAGACTGGTTTGATCATCGATGCTTACTTCTCTGCTACCAAGGTTCGTTGGATTTTGGACCATGTAGAAGGCGCTCAAGAGCGAGCAGAAAAAGGAGAATTGCTCTTTGGTACTATTGATACTTGGTTGGTTTGGAAATTGACTGACGGTGCGGCTCACGTGACCGACTACTCAAATGCAGCTCGTACCATGCTTTATAACATTAAAGAACTCAAATGGGATGATGAGATTTTGGAAATCCTCAACATTCCTAAGGCTATGCTACCAGAAGTTCGTTCTAACTCTGAAATCTACGGTAAGACAGCCCCATTCCATTTCTACGGTGGAGAAGTGCCAATCTCAGGTATGGCTGGGGACCAACAGGCAGCCCTCTTTGGGCAGTTGGCCTTTGAACCAGGTATGGTCAAGAATACTTATGGAACAGGTTCTTTCATCATCATGAATACTGGTGAAGAGATGCAGTTGTCTGAAAACAACCTATTAACAACCATTGGTTACGGAATCAACGGCAAGGTTTACTATGCCTTGGAAGGTTCTATCTTCATCGCAGGAAGTGCCATTCAGTGGCTTCGTGACGGTCTTCGCATGGTAGAAAATTCACCAGAATCTGAAAAATACGCTCGTGATTCTCACAACAATGATGAAGTTTATGTCGTTCCAGCCTTTACAGGTCTAGGTGCTCCATACTGGAACCAAAACGCTCGAGGTTCTGTCTTTGGCTTAACTCGTGGAACAACTAAAGAAGACTTTATCAAGGCGACTTTGCAATCTATCGCTTATCAGGTGCGTGATATCATCGACACCATGCAAGTGGATGCGCAGACAGCTATCCAAGTCTTGAAAGTAGACGGTGGTGCAGCTATGAACAATTTCCTCATGCAGTTCCAAGCTGACATTTTGGGAATCGATATCGCACGCGCCAAAAACTTGGAAACAACAGCTCTAGGGGCAGCCTTCCTAGCAGGTTTGTCAGTAGGTTACTGGAAAGACTTGGATGAGTTGAAACTCTTGAACGAGACAGGAGAGCTCTTTGAGCCATCTATGAACGAATCGCGCAAGGAACAACTCTACAAGGGCTGGAAGAAGGCTGTAAAAGCAACCCAAGTCTTTGCGGAAGTAGACGACTAATACTGGAAGAATAAAGCGACTCAGTTAGAAAGTGTGTAAATATGGAATTTTCAAAGAAAACACGTGAATTATCAATTAAAAAAATGCAGGAACGTACCCTGGACCTCTTGATTATCGGTGGAGGAATCACAGGTGCTGGTGTAGCCTTGCAGGCGGCAGCTAGTGGTCTAGATACTGGTTTGATTGAAATGCAGGACTTCGCAGAAGGAACATCCAGTCGTTCAACAAAATTGGTTCACGGAGGACTACGTTACCTTAAGCAATTTGATGTAGAAGTGGTATCAGATACAGTTTCAGAACGTGCAGTGGTTCAACAAATCGCACCACACATTCCAAAACCGGATCCAATGCTCTTGCCAGTTTACGATGAAGATGGAGCGACTTTTAGCCTCTTCCGTCTTAAAGTAGCTATGGACTTGTATGACCTTTTGGCAGGAGTTAACAACACACCAGCTGCTAACAAGGTTTTGAGTAAGGAAGAAGTCTTGGAACGCCAGCCAAACTTGAAGAAAGAAGGCTTGGTAGGAGGTGGGGTTTACCTTGACTTCCGTAACAACGATGCACGTCTCGTGATTGAAAACATCAAACGTGCCAACCAAGACGGTGCCCTCATTGCCAACCACGTGAAGGCAGAAGGCTTCCTCTTTGACGAAAGTGGCAAGATTACAGGTGTTGTAGCTCGTGATTTGTTGACAGACCAAGTCTTTGAAATCAAGGCCCGTCTGGTGATTAACACAACAGGTCCTTGGAGCGACAAGGTGCGCAATTTGTCTAATAAGGGAACCCAATTCTCACAAATGCGTCCAACTAAGGGAGTTCACTTGGTAGTGGATTCAAGCAAGATCAAGGTTTCACAGCCAGTTTACTTTGATACAGGTTTGGGTGATGGCCGTATGGTCTTTGTTCTCCCACGTGAAAACAAGACCTACTTTGGTACAACTGATACAGACTACACAGGTGATTTGGAACATCCAAAAGTGACGCAGGAAGATGTAGATTACCTACTTGGCATTGTCAACAACCGCTTCCCAGAAGCCAACATTACCATTGATGATATCGAAAGCAGCTGGGCAGGTCTTCGTCCATTGATCGCAGGCAATAGCGCTTCTGACTACAATGGAGGAAATAACGGAACCATCAGTGATGAAAGCTTTAACAACTTGATTACGACTGTTGAATCTTATCTCTCTAAAGAAAAAACTCGTGAAGATGTAGAGGCTGCTGTTAGCAAGCTTGAAAGCAGTACCTCTGAGAAACATTTGGACCCATCTGCAGTTTCTCGTGGTTCTAGCTTGGACCGAGATGATAATGGTCTCTTGACCCTTGCTGGTGGTAAAATCACAGACTACCGTAAGATGGCTGAAGGAGCTATGGAGCGCGTGGTTGACATCCTCAAAGCAGAATTTGACCGTAGCTTTAAACTCATCAATTCTAAGACTTACCCTGTTTCAGGTGGGGAATTGAACCCAGCAAATGTGGACTCAGAAATCGAAGCCTTTGCGCAACTTGGAGTGTCACGTGGTTTGGATAGCAAGGAAGCTCATTACCTAGCAAATCTTTACGGTTCAAATGCACCGAAAGTCTTTGCTCTTGCTCATAGTTTGGAACAAGCGCCAGGACTCAGCTTGGCAGACACTTTGTCACTTCACTATGCAATGCGCAATGAGTTGGCTCTTAGCCCAGTTGACTTCCTCCTTCGTCGTACCAACCACATGCTCTTTATGCGTGATAGTTTGGATAGCATCGTTGAGCCAGTTTTGGATGAAATGGGACGATTCTATGACTGGACTGAAGAAGAAAAAGCCGCTTACCGTGCGGATGTCGAAGCAGCTCTTGCTAACAACGATTTAGCAGAATTAAAAAATTAAGAAAAAATAAAAGAGGCGGCGGGCAACAATCCTTGTCGCCCGCCCCTTCTTTTTAATGGAGATAGAAAGATGATGAATGAATTATTTGGAGAATTTTTGGGAACTTTAATCCTGATTCTTCTAGGAAATGGTGTTGTTGCAGGTGTGGTTCTTCCTAAAACTAAGAGCAATAGCTCAGGTTGGATTGTGATTACCATGGGTTGGGGGATTGCAGTTGCGGTTGCAGTCTTTGTATCTGGCAAGCTCAGTCCAGCTCATTTAAACCCAGCTGTGACAATTGGTGTGGCTTTAAAAGGTGATTTACCTTGGGCTTCCGTTTTGCCTTATATCTTAGCCCAGTTCGCAGGGGCTATGCTCGGTCAGATTTTGGTTTGGTTGCAATTCAAGCCACATTATGAGGCAGAAGAAAATGCAGGAAATATTTTGGCTACTTTCAGCACAGGCCCAGCTATAAAAGATACTGTATCAAACTTGATTAGCGAAATCCTTGGCACCTTTGTATTGGTATTGACAATCTTTGCTTTGGGACTTTATGACCTTCAAGCAGGAATCGGAACCTTTGCAGTGGGAACTTTGATTGTCGGTATCGGTCTATCACTAGGTGGGACAACAGGTTATGCCTTGAACCCTGCACGTGACCTTGGACCTCGTATCATGCACAGCCTTTTGCCAATTCCAAATAAGGGAGATGGAGACTGGTCTTACGCTTGGATTCCTGTTGTGGGACCTGTTATTGGTGCAGCCTTAGCCGTGCTTGTATTCTCACTTTTCTAATCTAGAAAATAATTATTTTGATAGAGCTTGAGATGAAAATCTCAGGCTTTTTTCATTGAGTATAACTTCTTAGAGCTAGCCTCCAACGATAATAATCATTCCTTTAAAAGTAGGAATAATAAAGGCAATAGTTTTTGCTTTTTTATGTGAAAATTCTCACTTTTGTTTTCTGCTATTTTATGCTAAAATATTAAAAATCAAATTTTAATTCCAAAGTTGGTAACTAAGATGGGAGAGTTACATGTCTAATTCATTTATTAAGTTGTTAGTCTCTCAATTGTTTGCAAATTTAGCAGATATTTTCTTTAGAGTAACAATCATTGCTAACATATACATTATTTCAAAATCAGTAATTGCCACATCACTAGTTCCCATTTTAATAGGGATATCCTCTTTTGTTGCGAGTCTTTTAGTTCCTTTAGTTACTAAAAGGATAGCGCTAAATAGGGTTTTATCTTTATCCCAATTTGGAAAGACTATATTATTGGCGATACTGGTAGGAATGTTTACCGTAATGCAATCCGTAGCGCCTTTGGTAACCTATCTATTTGTTGTGGCAATTTCAATATTGGATGGTTTTGCAGCACCTGTTTCCTATGCTATTGTGCCACGCTATGCGACCGATTTGGGTAAGGCTAACTCATCTTTGTCAATGAGTGGTGAAGCTGTTCAGTTAGTGGGTTGGGGATTAGGTGGACTCTTGTTTGCAACAATTGGTCTGTTACCTACCACGTTTATCATTTTAATCTTGTATATCATTTCTAGCTTTCTGATGTTATTTCTTCCTAAGGCTGAAGTGGAGGTGCTAGAGTCAGAAACTAATCTTGAAATTTTGCTCAAAGGTTGGAAGTTAGTTGCTAGAGATCCGAGATTAAGACTTTTTGTATCAGCAAATTTATTTGAAATTTTCTCAAATACGATTTGGGTTTCGTCTATCATACTTGTCTTTGTAACGGAGTTATTAAATGAAACGGAAAGTTACTGGGGATATTCTAATACAGCATATTCTATCGGGATTATAATTAGTGGCTTAATTGCTTTTCGGCTATCTGAAAAGTTTCTTGCTCTTAAGTGGGAAAGTATTCTTTTTTCTCTTATAGCCATGGCAATAGTGACGCTGACTATTCTATATTTTCCAAATGCACAGATGTTTTTAGTATTTTCAGCTTTAGTTGGTATGTTATCGCAGCTAAAAGAAGTTCCTGAAAGTGTATTTCTTCAGGAAACAGTAGAGGAAAATAACTTGGTTAATGTCTATTCCGTTCTTGAAGTGATTTCGACACTAGCATTTTCAGTATTTGTTTTGCTAATGAGCTATATTACTGAGAGTTTTGGTATTAGTATCAGTTTTTGGATATCGGCCATTTGTCTGGTGATAGAAGCTATTTTAATTTATATCAGACGAGATTATTTTAAATGAGAGACTAGTTAAAAAGTCTTTAAAAATCAGAAAATCGCATAGTATCAGGTGTTGAAAAAACTTGATATCGTGCGTTTTATTATGGGAAGATTTCCTTCATTTTCTCATGAAATGGAGTTTTGAAACAGTATCACTCTACTTGAAATATACATAGAAAAAGCGCATAACCCTTAAAATAAGCTGAAATCTAGTGAAAATGTACGGTAAACAATTGAAAAACTAGCCTATAAAGTGGTACAATGGTAGAAAAATACTATAGTAAGAGTCTATCTTATTTAGCAAAAATTACAGAAATGAATGGTTTTTCTTGATGAAACAGAGAAAAGAATTGTACCTCTTTCTTGGTCGGACAGCCTTGTATTTTCTTATCTTTCTGGGGCTGCTTTACTTCTTTAGCTATCTTGGTCAGGGTCAAGGAAGCTTTATCTATAATGAATTTTAACTTGAAGGAGAATTCCTATTGTGTCAAATAAACCAATAGTAGATATGATTGAAACCATTGAGCATTTTGCTCAGACACAGCCTAGCTATCCTGTTTACAATGTTTTGGGGCAGGAACACACTTATGGAGATTTAAAGGCTGATTCGGATAGTTTGGCTGCAGCCATTGATCAACTGGATTTGCCAGAGAAGTCTCCTGTGGTTGTTTTTGGTGGCCAAGAATATGAAATGTTGGCAACTTTTGTAGCGCTGACTAAGTCAGGTCATGCCTACATTCCAATTGATAGCCATTCGGCTTTGGAGCGAGTTTCAGCTATTTTAGAAGTAGCGGAGCCAAGTTTGATTATTGCCGTTTCAGACTTCCCATTGGAGCAGGTTTCTACGCCGATGATGACTCTAGCTCAGGTTCAAGAAGCCTTTGCTCAAGGGTCTAGATATGAGATCACGCATCCAGTCAAGGGAGATGATAACTACTACATTATCTTTACTTCTGGTACGACTGGTAAGCCAAAGGGAGTACAGATTTCACATGATAATCTCCTCAGCTTTACCAACTGGATGATTACGGACAAGGAATTTGCGACGCCAAGTCGTCCGCAAATGCTGGCTCAGCCCCCTTATTCTTTTGACTTGTCTGTCATGTATTGGGCACCGACCTTGGCACTGGGTGGTACACTTTTTGCCCTTCCTTCAGCTATTACTCAGGACTTTAAGCAACTCTTTGCGACCATCTTTTCATTGCCAATCGCTATCTGGACATCAACGCCTTCTTTTGCGGATATGGCCATGTTGTCAGAAGACTTTAATAGTGAGAAAATGCCTGGAATCACGCATTTCTACTTTGATGGAGAAGAATTGACGGTTAAAACGGCTCAAAAACTACGCGAACGTTTCCCAAATGCCCGTATTATCAATGCTTACGGCCCAACAGAAGCGACAGTAGCCCTGTCAGCTGTTGCTGTGACAGACGAGATGCTAGCGACTCTCAAACGCCTACCAATCGGTTATACCAAGGCTGATTCTCCAACCTTTATCATTGACGAGGACGGCAATAAATTGCCAAATGGCGAACAGGGAGAAATCATTGTTTCGGGACCAGCCGTTTCAAAAGGTTATATGAACAATCCTGAAAAAACGGCAGAAGCCTTCTTTGAGTTTGAAGGTCTACCAGCCTACCATACAGGAGATGTGGGAACTATGACAGATGAAGGCTTGCTTCTCTACGGCGGACGCATGGACTTCCAGATTAAGTTCAACGGTTACCGCATTGAGTTAGAAGATGTCTCTCAAAACCTCAATAAGTCTCGCTTTATCGAGTCTGCTGTAGCTGTGCCACGTTATAATAAAGACCACAAGGTGCAAAATCTATTGGCTTATGTCATCTTGAAAGACGGTGTTCGTGAGCAGTTTGAGCGAGATATCGATATTACCAAGGCTATCAAGGAAGACCTGACAGACATCATGATGTCCTACATGATGCCGTCTAAATTCCTTTATCGAGACAGTTTGCCACTGACTCCAAATGGAAAAATTGACATCAAAGGATTGATTAACGAGGTGAATAAGAGATGATGGAGTTCTTTCAACAGCTTCCTCATTTAGAGCCATACGGCAATCCTCAGTATTTTGTCTATGTGATTGCTGCAACCTTGCCCATCTTTATTGGCCTCTTTTTCAAGAAACGCTTTGCCTGGTACGAGGTGTTGGTTAGCCTTTTCTTTATCGTTACCATGCTGGTAGGTGAGAAGACCAATCAACTAGCTGCCTTGGGTATTTATCTTTGCTGGGAAATATTGCTCCTGCTTTTCTACAAGCATTATCGAAAAAGCAAGGATGGCAAGTGGGTCTTCTACTTAGTTAGTTTTCTGTCCCTCCTTCCGATTATCTTTGTCAAGGTGCAGCCAGCTATCAATGGAACGCAGTCTTTGCTTGGGTTTTTGGGAATTTCTTACCTGACCTTTCGTTCGGTTGGGATTATCATCGAGCTGAGAGATGGAGTGATTAAGGATTTTACCCTCTGGGAATTCCTCCGTTTCCTTCTCTTCATGCCGACCTTTTCAAGTGGCCCAATCGATCGCTTTAAGCGATTTAATGAAAATTATCAGACCATTCCTGAGCGAGATGAGTTGATGGATATGCTGGATGAATCTGTTCGCTATATCATGTGGGGATTTTTGTACAAGTTTATCCTAGCTCATGTTTTAGGAGAGACCTTACTCCCTCCTCTGAAGAATCTAGCCTTGCAGTCAGGTGGTTTCTTTAATCTCTATGCCTTGGTAGTCATGTATACCTTTGGTCTGGAGCTCTTCTTTGACTTTGCAGGTTACTCTATGTTTGCTTTAGCCATTTCAAATTTGATGGGAATTCGTAGCCCTATCAACTTTAACAAGCCCTTTTTATCAAGGGATTTAAAGGAATTTTGGAATCGCTGGCATATGAGTCTATCTTTCTGGTTCCGTGACTTTGTCTTTATGCGAATGGTGATGGTGTTAACCAGAAAGAAGGTCTTTAAGAATCGCAATATAACCTCAAGTGTGGCCTACATTGTCAATATGCTGATTATGGGATTTTGGCACGGTGTGACCTGGTACTACATCGCCTATGGACTCTTTCATGGGATTGGACTGGTCATCAATGACGCTTGGGTTCGTAAGAAAAAAACACTCAATAAGGAACGGAAAAAAGCAGGGAAGCCTGCTCTACCTGAGAATCGTTGGATTCAGTTGCTTGGCATGGTTATCACCTTCCATGTCGTCATGCTGTCATTCTTAATCTTTTCTGGATTTTTGAATGATTTATGGTTTAAAAAATAAAAGGATATAAAATATGGATATCAAATCAGAAGTTATTGAAATTATTGATGAGTTGTTTATGGAAGATGTTTCTGACATGATGGATGAAGATCTTTTTGATGCAGGTGTCTTGGATAGTATGGGAACGGTTGAGTTGATTGTGGAGATTGAGAACCGTTTTGACATTCGTGTCCCTGTAACAGAGTTTGGTCGCGATGACTGGAATACAGCTAATAAAATCATAGCTGGTATTGTGGAGCTACAAAATGCTTAAACGCTTATGGATGATCTTCGGACCGGTCTTGATAGCTGGTTTGTTGGTTTGTCTGCTTATCTTTTTCTATCCTGCTGAGATGAATCATGATCTGGGAGCTGAAAAGCGTTCGGCGGTGGCTACTACTATCGATAGTTTTAAGGAGCGAAGTCAAAAGGTCAGAGCCCTATCTGATCCAAATATGCGTTTTGTTCCCTTCTTTGGCTCTAGTGAATGGCTTCGTTTTGACGGTGCCCATCCTGCGGTATTGGCTGAGAAATACAACCGCTCTTATCGCCCCTATCTTTTAGGACAGAGGGGAGCTGCCTCGCTCAATCAGTATTTTGGGATGCAACAGATGTTGCCACAACTGGAGAATAAACAAGTTGTATATGTTATCTCGCCCCAGTGGTTTAGTAAAAATGGCTATGAGCCAGCAGCTTTTCAGCAGTATTTTAATGGAGACCAGTTGACCAGTTTTCTGGAACATCAATCTGGAGACCAGGCTAGTCAATATGCAGCGACTCGCTTACTGCAGCAGTTCCCAACCGTAGCTATGAAGAATATGGTTCAGAAGTTGGCAAGTAAAGAAGAATTGTCGTCTGCAGACAATGAAATGATTGAATTATTGGCTCGGTTTAATGAACGCCAAGCTTCCTTTTTTGGTCAGTTTTCAGTTAGAGGCTATGTCAATTATGATAAGCATGTAGTTAAGTATTTAAAGACCTTGCCAGACCAGTTTTCTTATCAAGCTATAGAAGATGTCGTTAAAGCAGATGCTGAAAAGAATACTTCCAATAATGATCTGGGAATGGAAAATTATTTCTATAATACGCAGATTAAGAAGGATTTGAAGAAATTAAAGGATTCTCAGAAAAACTTTACCTACCTCAAGTCGCCAGAATATAATGACTTGCAGTTGGTGTTAACCCAGTTTTCTAAATCCAAGGTAAACCCGATTTTTATCATTCCACCTGTTAATAAAAAATGGATGGACTATGCTGGTTTACGAGAAGATATGTACCAACAAACGGTGCAGAAGATTCGCTACCAGTTAGAAAGTCAAGGGTTTACCAATATAGCAGATTTTTCTAAGGACGGTGGGGAAGCTTTCTTTATGAAGGACACCATTCACCTTGGTTGGTTGGGTTGGTTGGCATTTGACAAAGCCGTTGATCCTTTCCTATCCAATCCCACCCCAGCTCCGACTTACCATCTGAATGAGCGCTTTTTCAGTAAAGATTGGGCGACTTATGATGGAGATGTCAAGGAATTTCAATAGACGAATATAGAAGTGACTCTAGAAATTGGATTGCGTATCTGACTTCTAGAGTTTTTTATTTCAAATTTTTAGTTTATCTTACATCATTCTAAATATAAAAGAATTATCAGAAACTAGAAATTTAAGATTTATTGGAGTTGTATATCTAGTATTTACTTGGCTTTTCTTATGTTGGATAGAGGTCAGATTATATGCTATAATTTTAGGTAAGAGATGTTTAAATCCAAATGAATGAATTGGTAAGAATTTTATAAGGAGTTAAATTTGAAAAATATAATCTTTTGCACATCTCCGTTTCAAGTGTTAGTTGCTAAAGAAGTAGCTAAAGTTGTCTCGGAAAATTTTATCGGGATTTATTTAAAAATGTCAGATGATAAGCGACAGTCTATTTATGCTAAGAAGATGCAAGATTTTTGTGAGGAAGTTTTTGTACTTGAGGGAAGAAATATTCTGGAAAAGGTGCATACTTTTTTACGAGATAAAGAAATCAAAAAATTATATTTAGCTAGTTTAGATAATCCTATTGCTCTCAATATTTTTAATCCTGATAGCATGAATTTGTATACTTTTGATGATGGTAGTACTTCAGTTGTTCCGCTTAATATGTATACGCAAAATCTAGACAGGCTTATAGAACATACAAATTTCACCTTGAGTGATATCATGTCTTATTCAAAGAAACATTATACAGTATTTAAAGAGTGCATTCTTTTCCCGAAAGAAAAGCAGGAAATCTTGAATTTTTCGACAGAGCCTAAAGGGTTCCAGAGAGCTAAAAATGGCAAGAAGATTACTGTGTTTTTAGGTCAAGCGCTCGGTTCTCCTTTTGATTTGGGAGATATTGAACTAAGCAAGCGATTGACAGGAAAAATACTTTCTGGACTCGATTCTGTCAGATACTATCCTCATCCGAGAGTAGGATTGGATTTAAACACAGCTGACAAAGTGGAATCTGATTTGTGTTTTGAAGAAGAAATCTATCTTTTGTTAGAAAAGTATGAGTTTGTTGATGTACATGGCTTTTATTCAACTTCTCTTTTGTTGATAAAAGATATCGAAGGTGTCTCTGTGCATGGTTATCGTACCTTCTTAACAACGCACGAATCAGATGCTTTTCAAAAATTGGGAGTTCCTTATCAAAATGTGTCCCAATCGGACACACTTGTTGATATTGTCATGCCTGTCTATAATGGCGCTGGAACCATTAGCCAAACGATTGATTCTGTCTTGAATCAAACTCACCAAGCCTTTCGTCTGCTAATTATCGATGATGGCTCGACAGATCATACTGAGGAGGTTTGTCAAGCTTATCTAGCGGACCAACGTATCCAGTATGTGAAAAACAGCCATCAAGGGATTTCAAAAAGTTTGAATGATGGGGTAAGGATATCCCAAACGGATTATGTGGCAAGGCAAGATTCAGATGATATTTGGATGCCTTGGCATCTAGATCTTCTATTGCATGAATTAGAAATGAATCCTCAATTGGATATTATTGGAGCTAAGGTCATTGTAGAGGAAGATGAGATAACGAATAAAATAAAGCGAAATAATTATAATCATTTATTTGGGGAACAGTTATGGCTAGAGCTTGCCTATAGAAATGTATTTAATCATTCAACAGTTATTTTTAAGCGTGCCGCCTATGAGGAAGCAGGGGGGTATGATGAGCACTGTGATGGGTTTGAAGACTGGCATTTGTGGTCTCGTATGGTGACAAAGGATAATGCCTTGGTTTTAAATATCGTGACGACCTGTTATCGTCTGTCAGAGAGACATAAACGAGGTATGGCCTTCCGTGCAAGATTGGCTAGAAGTCGTGGTTTGAGATTAGAAGATGTTTTAGAATAGATAATGGTGAAAGTATTTACAATCAAAGAAGGAGTTCCTGTAAGCTCTTATGGTTTTGAAAGAAGTCAATTGGCTCGTCAAGAAATTTTTAAAAGTTTGCAAGTAGAACAAGAGCTTGTTTTAACAAATTTAGAAAATTTTGTTCCAAATTTTGTGGAAACACTAGAAAATCTCGGATTTGAGAATTTTTATCATGTGATTTTTGAACAATCTGACTTGGCTAGAAACAAACCGAGTGTCAAAAAAGATTTTTTAGATGAATTAAAGGATGTCCATAAAATAGAGTACACGAAAGAAGGATATGTAGGTCTTGTTTACTATCAAGCAGGATATGTTGAATGTTATACCTCTCAACTACTCTATCGCTATGATTATCTAGAGAAACAGTTTACTCTTTACGATAGTAAAGGAGAACTACTGAAGGGTGATGTGAGAGAAAATTATCACCGCTATCACAATCTAAGGAGTGGTGAGATCTATTCTCAATGGCAATTGGTGAATCTTTATTTGGCAGAACATTCAAGTCAAGAAGATAGATTTGTCATTGATATGATTAATGAGTATCCACTGCAGTTAAGGAAATTTTTCCAAAATACGGGAAGAAAGCTATTTGCTTATACTCATTATAATATTCTCGATCCTATGATGAAGTTTGTGTTACAAACCTGGTGTAGGAATATAGTAGCTAGTCCTGTTTTAGAGCAGATGTTAGGTAAAGAGAAGGTTCAGTTTTTACCCCCAATGTTTGTGGATAGAGTTTTGGAAAAAGAATATACAAGAGTCACCGATTGGTGTATTGTTGGGAATATGACCTTTATTAAACGTTGTGCATGGGCAATTGAGGCTTTTAGGCAAGTTCCTGATAGCCAGTTAACAATTTATGGGAATTTACCTGATGGCTATCAAAAAGAAGATTTACCGCCTAATGTGCATTATGTAGGTTTTCTGGAAAAAGTTCCTTATGAAAAGCACCAAGGTTATATCTCTTGCTCAATGAGTGAATGTTTTGCGAATGCGGCTGTGGAAGCTTCTTCTATGGGCTTGGTTTGCCTCTTGTCGGATACAGATTTGGCACATAGATATTATGCGAGTAGAGATATAAATATTAAACGATTTAAAGATGTTGGAGAATTAATTATCTTGGTAAAAGCTCATCAAAAAGAAGGAAATTATCCCTCTTCAACATTCTCAAAAGACTATCAAAAATTTGATATTTTAGAGTTATATAAGCGTGTATTATTCATATAAAGTGATATAATAGATAGTATGATTATGGGAATAGTTTCATAATTCATAGTTTGGTACATAATAGTATTAAGATCTTAATTTTAGGAAGGTACAGTTTTATGTTTGCAAAAGATAAGCGAGAGAAATTTTCTCTTCGTAAGTACAAAGATGGTCGAACTGATTCTAAGTTAATCGGGGCAACGATTTTGGCCACAGGTGTTGCTTTAGCAGTTGGTGCAAGTCCAGTAGCTGCTGCTGTAACATCTAATGGTGGTGATAGTGTCACTTTAGTAAGTGATACTTCAAAAGTAGCTTCAACATCAGCCACAACGTTTACTGACGACAGTGATGCGTCTAAAACTGTAAAGGTTGATGCGGTATTAGCTAAAGATACGCCAGAACCAACAAAAGCCAATAACAATACAGGAGACGCTGATGGAAGTGATGTATTAAACTTTAAATCAGAGGCAACTGTTAATTACAAGCTTGATTCTGACAAATCAGACTTAAAACCTGCAGAAACAGTGGAAGTTGGAACTGGTACAGTGACAACACCTTTTGATAAAAAAGGGATTGCTTATGATACAGACGGTAAAGACTACCGTGAATCAACTGTAGCTAAAACAGGTGATGCTGTTACAGAAGCTACTGGTAAAAAAGATACAGTAGAAGCCAACAACAAAGTTTACGAGTATGTACGTTCTGAAGTCGAAAATGCGGATAAAGCAACTTATGACAAAACAAGCTTCAACAACATCGAAGCAGCAGTTTCTCCAGAAGGAATGCACAATAAGCTGGGTGAAATTGACTATACCAAAACAAAAGGGAAAGTCTATCTAGTAGAAGAAACAGCTGACGGGCAATACGGTAAGTATGTTGTAGCTGAAAATGGAGTATCTAGTGATGAGGATGCTGCAACTCAGTGGAAAAACGGTCAAGCAGATGCCAAAGAATTTACGAAAGAAAATGTAACGCTGCAAGAAGGAGATACGGTTCTTGTTCTTGATAAAGATACATACGCTATTGGAGCAGGTAAAGAAGTTAAGGTAACTAAAAAGGGTACAGAGACTTATGAAACTGTTAATTCACGTACAGATACATATGTGTTAGGTAAAAACGATTACAATTCTTATCGTACAGAAGATTATTCTAAGGATGTGGGCGACTATGCTAAGTATAGAAGACCAGGTGCGGATGGAATTTTTGGAACAGCGGATGATATTGTTGCAGCTGCAAAATCAAATCCAACTTATGGTTTTGCGGGAATTGAAGATTACAACGGAACACGCGTCTATAATCCAGAAACAGGAGAAGAATACGCTCCAGGAAAAATAGATGCAGCCCACTCTTCATTAAAAGATGTTTTGAAAAACTATGCCTTAGCTAATTACAAAGCCTTAGATTATTTAGAAAAAGTGGCTGTAGGAGAAGAGAACAAGGCGAAAGTCCAAGCAGCTAGAACACGTTTGGATAATCATCTGAAAGAATTAGAAGACAAAATCCAAGACGGAACGGTTGAAATTGGATTATTAGAGAAGAAATCAGGAACTACTGGAATTCTTGTAGAACATGCTCCATTGGATGATTATTTATTCCCGCAAGAGAATGAGTTAAGTAGGTATTTAAAATTTTTACCTGATACATTAGGTCGTTTAAGTTTTACGAATGTGACTACAAAAACAGAGGATACAGCTGGAGTACATAAAAAAATCACAACAACAACAGAGTATTCTTTCGAACCAGAATATTCTGATGCTAATATTCAAGGGCGTAGTGAAGTTGTTACAGAGGAATATCCTATTTATAATGGTAAACCAGAAATAGACTTGACCGAAACTGAAACAACAGAGACTAAGACAGACACAATACTCAAAAAAGGAACTATTACAATCTCTCAAGACGGTAAGATTACAGTATCAGGAGATAGTATAGTCGATGATGATTTTAATACTGCGGCTTCAAGAATCGGGGAAAATAAATATATTATCACAGGAACAGTAGGTGAAAGAACTCAGGTAACAACAACACCTACAACAGAGTACAGTACAAAAGAAATTATCACACCAGTACGTGCTTATAAAGTAATGGGTGAAGCAAAACCAGTTGTCACTCACTACTATAACTTGAAGATTACAAGAGAAGAAGCGGGAGAAGCAACAGCTACTAAACAAGGTAGTGTCGTTATCAAATATGTCACAACTGATGGAAAACAATTAAAATCAGAAACTGACAAAGATAATGTGACATTAGAAACAACTACTGTAGTAAGCTTGTATTCTGGTGAAACAAAAGTAGATGAACGTACTGATGTTAAACCAGTCGAACAAAACTACGATACAACTCCAAAACAATATCCAACATTAGTAGATGCTGATACTGGATTCACATACGAGTATGTAGGCCTAAAACAAGGTTCTCCAGCAGCTAGTGGTAAAGTAGTAGAAGGAACTACAGAAGTTGTTTACGAATACCGTCTAGTAAGTGAAGAAGAAAAAACTCCATCTAGTTCAGTTGTGACTAAGACAGGTTCTGTTGATGTGAAACACGTTGTGATCAACGAAGATGGAACGTTAAAAACATTAAAAGAAACAGAAGTAGTGAAAAACAATGTTCCTTTAGAGTATGAAGATACGTACGTAACTTACTCAAAAGGTGTAAAAGTAACTGAACGTAAAGAAAAACGAGCAGTTACTGAAACATACGACACTACTGACAAACAATATCCAACGCTAAAAGATGAAGCTACAGGTTTAGTCTATAAATATGTTGCACCAACATCTGACTCAGCTCCAGTAACAGGAGACGTAACTGAAGGTGAAAAACACGTTATCTACAGCTATGTGTTAGATAAAAAAGAAGATGCAACACCGACAGTAACTGAAACTAAAGGATCAGTAGTTGTTAAGTACGTTGATCCTGATGGTAATGAAATTAAAGATCCAGAGACTGTAGTGACGGATGCAGTTGTAAAAACAACGAAAACATACGCTACTAAATCAGGTGATGTTGTACTATCAACACGTGATGAAGTAACAGAACATGATGTAAACTACAATGCCGCTGAGAAGAAAGTTGATACAATCAATAAAGATGGTAAGAAATATGTCTTCCGTGGAGTGTATGAAGTTTCTGATAAATACAACAACGTATTAGAAGAAACAGGTAAGGTGAAAGAAGGAGTTACAACAGTTGTATACCAATACGATTACGTTATTCCAGTAGATCCTACTAAACCAAATGAAGGAGAAAGCACTCCTCCAAAACCAGAAGATAAGATTCCTAATGATCCACAAAACCGTTCATACAAAGATTTAGGTCTATTGAAAGAAGTGAAACGTAACATCACTTATGTTTACGAAAATGGTCCAAAAGCAGGACAAGAAGCAAGTGCACCTGTTAACCAAAATGCAAGATTCACAAGAACTGCCGAAATCAACAGTAGAACTGGTGAAGTGACGTATACAACAGACTGGACTGAAGCACAAAAACTTGCTGAAGTAGTGTCACCAAAAATCGATAAATATGCAGTAGATAAAGAAAAAGTAGCGGAATTACCAGTAACACATGAATCTGAAGATAGTAGTGAAGTTGTTAAATATCGTGAAAATCCAGAGATTATCGAACATGATGAAGCAAAAGATAAAAAAGGATCTGTAGTTGTTAAGTATGTTGATGGTCAAGGAAATGAAATCGGTGAAGCGGTAACTGTTAAAGATAATGTTATTGTTGAAAAAGCAATGACAAAAGTTTACGCAGATCGTGAAGAGACCTCATATACAGCAACAAATGAAGAATACAGCACTGTAGCAAACCGTAAAGATGTTATCGAAGCTAATGGTAAGAAATACAAATACAGTGGTGTATATGAAGTTTCTGATAAATACAACAATGTGTTAGAAGAAACAGGTAAGGTAAAAGAAGGAACTACGACAGTTGTATACCAATATGACTACTTAATTCCAGTAGATCCAACTAAACCTAACGATGGTGATCAAAATCCTCCAAAACCAGAGGATAAGATTCCTAATGATCCAAAAGGTCGCACCTACAAAGATTTAGGTTTACTAACAGAAGTGAAACGTAACATTACTTATGTATACGAAAATGGACCAAAAGCAGGTCAGGAAGCAAGTGCACCTGTTAACCAAAGTGCTCGTTTCACAAGAACTGCTGAAATCAATAGTAGAACAGGTGAAGTGGTCTACACAAGCGAGTGGACTAAAGAACAAAAACTTGCTGAAGTAGCATCGCCAGAAATCGATAAATATGCGGTTGATAAAGAAAAAGTAGCAGAGTTACCTGTAACACATGAATCTGCAAACAGTAGCGAAATTGTTAAATACCGTGAAAATCCTGAAGTTATCGAACATGATGCAGCAAAAGATAAAAAAGGTTCTGTAGTTGTTAAGTATGTTGATGAACAAGGAAATGAAATTGGTGAAGCAGTAACTGTTAAAGATAATGTAGTAGTAGAAAAAGCTGCGACAAAAGTCTATGCAGATCGTGAAGAAACAACATATACAGCTACAAATGAAGAATACAGCACTGTAGAAAGCCGTAAAGATGTTATCGAAACCAACGGTAAGAAATATGTCTTCCGTGGAGTATATGAAGTTTCTGATAAATACAACAACGTTTTAGAAGAAACTGGTAAGGTGAAAGAAGGAACTACAACAGTTGTTTATCAATATGATGAAATCATTCCAATAGATCCAACGAAACCTAACAATGGAGAACAAAATCCTCCAAAACCAGAGGATAAAATTCCTAACGATCCAAAAGGTCGTACTTACAAAGACCTAGGTCTACTAACAGAAGTGAAGCGTAACATTACTTATGTTTATGAGAATGGACCAAAAGCAGGTCAGGAAGCAAGTGCGCCAGTTGAACAAACTGCTCGCTTTACAAGAACTGCAGAAATCAACAGTAGAACAGGTGAAGTGGTCTACACAAGCGAGTGGACTAAAGAACAAAAACTTGCTGAAGTAGCATCGCCAGAAATCGATAAATATGCGGCTGATAAAGAAAAAGTAGCAGAGTTACCTGTAACACATGAATCCGCAGATTCATCAGAAGTAGTTAAATATAAAATTGTTGATGAGCCTAAGCCAGAGCCTAAGCCAGAACCAAAACCGGAACCTAAGCCAGAGCCAAAACCGGAACCAAATCCAGAACCTAAGCCTGAACCAACTCCGATGCCAGAACCAAAACCGGCGCCAAATCCAGCTCCTGCACCTACACCACAACCAGCTCCTACACCTCAACGAAACGAGACTCCAAAACCACCTGTACCTGTGGCGGAATATTCGGGAACACCGGAAGTTCCGAACAAACCAGTACCTTCAAATTACAATCCAGATGGAAACACTTATCCAGCTCCATCAACTGAGGTAACTCAATTGCCAAATACTGGTACGGAATCGAACGCAGCCTTGGCAGCATTCGGATTTGTTGGAATTTTGAGTGGTCTAAGTATCGTTCTTCGTAAGAAGGATAATGAGTAAAATTTGTTCAAAATTTTAATGAGTTTCTAGTTATAGCTTGCTAGACCTCTTGAGTGAGGTAAAGTATGTATTTGGAGAAGACTTTGCTCTTCTCCATTTTATATATAATTTGAATAAAAAGTGTTGTGTCTTCTAAAATAGATTCAGATGATGGGCGACTTATGATGGAGATGTCAAGGAATTTCAATAGATCATAATATAGAAGAGTTCAAGGATGAAACTAGTTTTCACGTTTTTTCTTGACTCTTTTTTTGGTTGTGATATAATTAACCAGTAAATAATTTTTCAAAGAATAGTATTTTTCTCTTAAAATAAAGAGAAGTCCAAAAGGAAAGGAGTCAGATATGAGACAGCTAGCGAAGGATATCGATGCCTTTTTGAATGAGGTGATTTTGCAGGCAGAAAATCAGCATGAAATCCTAATAGGTCATTGTACTAGCGAGGTGGCCCTGACCAATACTCAGGAGCATATTCTCATGCTCTTGTCAGAGGAATCTTTAACAAATTCAGAATTGGCCCGTCGCCTCAATGTCAGTCAGGCAGCAGTTACCAAGGCCATTAAGTCTTTGGTCAAGGAAGGAATGTTGGAAACATCTAAAGATCCTAAGGATGCGCGTGTGATTTTTTATCAGTTGACTGATTTGGCTCGTCCAATCGCTGAGGAGCACCATCATCACCATGAGCATACACTTTTAACCTATGAACAAGTGGCGACTCAGTTTACTCCAAATGAACAAAAAGTTATTCAGCGGTTTTTGACTGCTTTAGTAGGAGAAATCAAATAATGAGATATATTACGGTAGAGGATTTATCCTTCTATTATGATAAGGAGCCCGTTCTTGAACATATCAATTATAGTGTTGATAGTGGGGAATTTGTTACCTTGACGGGGGAAAATGGGGCGGCTAAGACGACACTCATCAAAGCCAGTCTTGGAATTCTCCAACCACGCATTGGTAAGGTAACCATTTCAAAGACAAATACGCAGGGTAAGAAATTGAGAATAGCTTACCTTCCTCAACAGATTGCCAGTTTTAATGCTGGTTTTCCAAGTACGGTTTATGAATTTGTCAAGTCGGGTCGCTATCCGCGAAAAGGTTGGTTCCGTCGCTTGAATGCTCATGATGAGGAGCATATCAAGGCTAGTCTGGACTCAGTTGGTATGTGGGAACATAGAGACAAACGCTTGGGGTCTCTATCTGGGGGCCAAAAGCAGCGAGCGGTGATTGCGCGTATGTTTGCTTCGGATCCAGATGTGTTTATCCTAGATGAGCCGACAACGGGGATGGATGCAGGAAGTAAAAATGAATTTTACGAACTCATGCACCACAGCGCCCATCATCACGGCAAGGCTGTTTTGATGATTACCCATGACCCTGAAGAAGTTAAGGACTATGCGGACCGCAATATTCATCTAGTCCGTAACCAAGACTCGCCATGGCGTTGTTTCAACGTTCATGAGAATGATCAGGAGGTGGGCCATGCTTAGTTTATTATCTTATGACTTTATGCAACGTGCCTTTCTGGCTGTTATTGCCATGAGTCTTTTCTCGCCGGTATTGGGGACCTTCCTTATCTTGCGCCGTCAGAGTTTGATGAGTGATACCCTCAGCCACGTCTCGCTTTCAGGTGTAGCCTTTGGTCTGGTACTAGGGATTTCTCCGACTATTTCCACTATTGCCATTGTCTTGATTGCGGCAGTTTTCCTGGAGTATCTCCGTACGGTTTACAAGAGTTTTATGGAAATCGGGACAGCTATCCTCATGTCAACAGGTCTGGCTGTTTCTCTGATTGTCATGAGCAAGGGTAAAAGCTCGAGTTCAATGAGTTTGGACCAGTACCTTTTTGGTTCGATTGTGACTATCAGCGAAGAGCAGGTCGTTTCCCTTTTTGTCATTGCGGCGGTTGTTTTGATTTTGACCTTCCTCTTCCTTCGTCCGATGTACATTTTGACCTTTGATGAGGATACGGCCTTTGTGGATGGCTTGCCCGTTCGTACCATGTCCATTCTTTTTAACATGGTGACGGGGGTGGCCATTGCCCTTATGATTCCTGCTGCAGGAGCTCTTCTGGTATCGACCATTATGGTCTTGCCAGCTAGTATTGCCCTTCGTCTGGGGAAAAACTTTAAATCGGTTATGCTGCTTGCTAGTGCTATTGGATTTTTGGGAATGGTAGCAGGACTTTACATTTCCTACTATGCAGAAACACCTGCAAGTGCAAGTATTACCATTATTTTTGTAACTGTCTTTTTACTCATTAGTTTAGTAAGACGTTTTATCAAATAGGAGACTAACGTGAAAAAAATTAGCTTATTGCTAGCCAGTCTATGTGCCTTGTTTTTAGTGGCTTGTTCCAATCAAAAGCAGGCAGATGGCAAACTAAATATCGTGACAACCTTTTACCCTGTCTATGAATTTACCAAGCAAGTCGCAGGAGATACTGCTAATGTAGAACTCTTAATCGGTGCTGGTACAGAACCCCATGAATATGAACCGTCTGCCAAGGCAGTTGCCAAAATCCAAGACGCAGACACCTTCGTTTATGAAAATGAAAACATGGAAACATGGGTTCCTAAATTACTAGATACCTTGGATAAGAAAAAGGTGAAAACCATCAAGGCGACAGGCGAAATGTTGCTTTTGCCAGGTGGCGAAGAAGAAGAGGGAGATCATGACCATGGAGAAGAAGGTCATCACCATGAGTTTGACCCCCATGTTTGGTTATCACCAGTTCGTGCCATTAAACTAGTAGAGCACATCCGTGACAGCTTGTCAGCAGATTATCCTGATAAAAAAGAGACCTTTGAAAAGAACGCTGCTGCCTATATCGAAAAATTGCAATCCTTGGATAAGGCTTATGCAGAAGGCTTGTCTCAAGCCAAACAAAAGAGCTTTGTAACGCAACACGCAGCCTTTAACTATCTTGCCTTGGACTATGGACTCAAACAAGTCGCAATCTCAGGACTTTCTCCAGATGCAGAGCCATCAGCTGCACGTCTGGCAGAATTGACAGAGTATGTCAAGAAAAATAAAATTGCCTATATCTACTTTGAAGAAAATGCCTCACAGGCCCTTGCTAACACACTTTCAAAAGAAGCAGGTGTTAAAACAGATGTCCTCAATCCTTTAGAAAGTCTGACAGAAGAGGACACCAAGGCTGGAGAAAACTATATTTCCGTGATGGAGAAAAACCTCAAGGCTCTGAAACAAACAACGGACCAAGAAGGCCCAGCAATTGAACCTGAAAAGGCAGAGGATACCAAGACAGTTCAAAATGGTTACTTCGAGGATTCAGCCGTCAAGGACCGCACCTTGAGTGACTATGCAGGTAACTGGCAATCAGTTTATCCTTTCCTTGAAGACGGCACGTTTGACCAAGTCTTTGATTACAAGGCTAAGTTGACTGGTAAGATGACCCAGACTGAGTACAAGGCTTACTATACAAAAGGCTATCAGACAGATGTGACTAAGATTAATATCACTGATAATACTATGGAATTTGTTCAAGGTGGACAAAGTAAGAAATTCACCTACAAGTATGTTGGTAAGAAAATCTTGACTTACAAGAAAGGCAATCGTGGCGTGCGCTTCCTCTTTGAAGCCACAGATGCTGATGCTGGACAGTTCAAGTATGTTCAGTTTAGTGACCACAATATCGCCCCAGTTAAGGCAGAACATTTCCATATCTTCTTTGGAGGCACAAGCCAAGAAGCCCTCTTTGAAGAAATGGATAACTGGCCAACCTACTACCCAGATAACCTATCTGGCCAAGAAATCGCCCAAGAAATGTTGGCACATTGATGAGAAACCGACTAGTTCATAGGAGCTAGTCGGTTTTTGGGTACTAGATAGCTAACTGCATTATAGACCTTTCAGAACTTTAAACAATAAATAAAACTCTTGAAATATCGGGGCCTGTATGTTAGAACGATTTTAATGGATAAGGTTCATTAGAACACCAAAGCCCTAACTATTGCAGTAGTTAAGGGCTTTTTGACGTATCTTAGTGATTTAACGGGTGTTGATAGGCTAGTCACTCGGTCTACTCCTTACTATCTAGCCATTTGCAGACGAAATACAAGATAATTCCTGCTATGACGTCCGCTACAATAGTAAGAACAAGCTCTGGGGCAAGGTTCATTAGTTTCACTTCCTTTCACGAACCGTAAGGAACGTAATCGGTAACCGATGACAAAAATAGTATACACATCAAATTTAGACTATCAACCTCACTTAATGCTTGAACTATTGGAGTGCGGTTCACTTCAATGATGTTTTTTGTGAGTCTTTTAAAGGGATTAATCGTTACTTGTTTCGTTTCTTTGTCCACGACTTGTAAAACTCATATAGTATGTTAATAATCAACGGAGTTAGAGAGAACTAGCATGGTGCACCTAATTCCTTACCAGTTGTTTTAGCAAGAGATTAGACGACAATGTGACAATTCACCTCTAATTATTGACATTTCAGGAAAAATCGCAGTAAAAACTGCACAGCCTTCTTTAAATGTGCTATAATACAGGAAAATAATGATGGAGGTCACGATAATGGCAACATTTTTGATGATTTTTGTGGTGGTTTGTGTGCTCCTATTGGTGATAGTCACACTGAGTACAGTTTATGTGGTTCGTCAACAGTCGGTGGCGATTATTGAACGCTTTGGGAAATACCAAAAGGTTGCCAATAGCGGTATTCATATTCGCTTGCCTTTTGGGATTGACTCGATTGCAGCGCGGATTCAGTTGCGCTTGTTGCAAAGCGATATTGTGGTTGAGACCAAGACCAAGGACAATGTGTTCGTTATGATGAATGTAGCGACCCAGTACCGTGTCAATGAGCAGAGCGTGACAGATGCCTACTATAAACTCATGCGTCCAGAATCTCAGATTAAATCTTATATCGAAGATGCTCTTCGCTCTTCTGTTCCAAAATTAACCTTGGATGAATTGTTTGAGAAAAAAGATGAGATTGCCCTTGAGGTTCAACACCAAGTAGCAGAAGAAATGACTACTTACGGTTATATTATCGTGAAAACCTTGATAACCAAGGTTGAACCAGATGCAGAAGTCAAGCAATCCATGAATGAAATCAATGCGGCGCAACGCAAGCGGGTCGCAGCGCAAGAATTGGCGGAAGCCGACAAGATTAAAATCGTCACTGCAGCTGAAGCTGAAGCAGAAAAAGACCGCCTCCATGGTGTGGGGATTGCCCAACAACGTAAGGCGATTGTGGATGGCTTGGCAGAGTCTATCACTGAACTCAAGGAAGCCAATGTTGGCATGACAGAAGAACAAATCATGTCTATCCTCTTGACCAACCAGTATTTGGATACCTTGAATACCTTTGCTTCTAAAGGAAATCAGACTATCTTTTTACCAAATACGCCAAATGGTGTGGATGATATCCGTACACAAATCTTGTCAGCCCTTCGAGCTGATAAGAAATAATAGATTAAAGAGCTTGGCAACAGGCTCTTTTTGTATTACCCTTGTAGCTTTGAGGACTAAATCTTCCTCCACAAATTATAGAATCTTTTCTGAGGATTTAGGGAGTGATGGAGGAAGTGTTGAAAGCGCTTTTGTTTTGTGATATAGTCAAGTAAATCGAGTCGTTTAAAGAGGAATGCTTGTATGAGAAGAGAAGAAGTTTTACGAAATCACTGGTTTTTTAGTCAAGAGGTGGGGAAAGAGAATGCCTTGGCACCAGATTTTCAGAGGGAAAATTGGCAGGCTATTCAAGTGCCACACGACTGGAGTATTTACAATGATTTTGACCAGTATTCGCCAGCGCAAAATGAGGGTGGTCAGCTAAATGGGGGTCAGGCTTGGTATCGGACGCAGTTTTATTTGGAAGAAGATGTCAGTCTTGTATCGGTGCGTTTGTTGTTTGATGGAGTTTATATGAATGCCCAAGTCTATATCAACGGGCAAGTGCTGGGCTATTATCCCAATGGCTACACACCTTTTTCTTATGATATCACGCCTTATCTAAGAAATGATGGGATGGCCAACCAGCTTGCGGTTTTTGTGGAAAATCAGCAACCTAGCAGTCGTTGGTACTCTGGTAGCGGTATTTACCGAGAAGTAAAATTATTGATTACAGATTCGGTGCATCTGGATTTATATGGGATTAAGATAGAAAGTCCCAAGCTCAAGGAACAAAGAGATGGATGGGTGGAAACTCAGCTTACAAGTAAGGTTTCAAATGATGGAACTCAGTCCGTGTTGGTGTATTTGGAGCAGAGTATTTGGGATGAAGGGCAGCAACTGTCTGACTGGCAGGAGACTGATTCTGTAATGATTGAGTCTGGGGAAAAACATCATTTCAAACAAGCCATATCAATTTTCCAACCTTTGCTTTGGGATATTGATCATCCTCACCTTTACCAATTGAAGACTCGCCTTTACAAAAATGGCATTTTAGTTGATGAAAAAGAGGAGACCTTTGGTTACCGTTATATGGATTGGCAAGCGGATAAGGGCTTATTTCTAAATGGTCGGTGGTTGAAGATTCACGGGGTTTGTCTGCACCATGACTATGGATCTCTGGGAGCTGTGGAAAACAGGTCAGCTGCTGAGAGACGCTTGCGCCAGATGAAGGAAATGGGTGTCAATGCAATTCGAATTACCCATAATCCAGCCAGTAGTATTTTGCTGGATGTGGCTGCTAAAATGGGGCTACTTATTCAAGAAGAAGCCTTTGATACCTGGTATGGAGGCAAGAAAGAATATGATTATGGTCGCTTTTTTGAGGAAGAAGCGACTCATCCAGAAGCGAAAGCAGGCGATTTCTGGTCAGATTATGATTTGCGCACTATGATTGCACGTGGTAAGAACAATCCAGCGATTTTTATGTGGTCCTTGGGAAATGAAGTCAGCGAAGCAAATGGTGATGCTCATTCATTGAAGACTATCAAACGCTTGCTAGAAAGGGTCAAGGAGGTTGATGATAGTCGTTTTGTGACCATGGGAATGGATCAATTCCGCTTTGGCGATGGTTCTGGAGGTCATGAAAAGATAGCTAATTTGCTGGATGTGGTGGGCTTAAATTACTCGGAAGATAATATTGATGCGATTCGCAAAAGACATCCTAAGTGGCGTCTTTATGGGTCTGAAACCTCATCGGCTACCCGAACGCGTGATAGCTATTTTCGCCCAGATAAGGAATGGGTTGGGGATAATCGCCGCGTGCGGAATTTTGAACAGTCAGACTATGGCAATGATAGGGTTCCTTGGGGGAAGACAGCGACGGCTTCTTGGATAGCAGATAGAAATCGGCTAGACTATGCGGGTCAGTTTATCTGGACAGGAGTGGACTATATCGGTGAGCCCACTCCTTGGCACAACCAAAATGACACACCTGTCAAGAGTTCCTATTTTGGGATTGTGGACACAGCAGGGATTCCTAAAAATGACTATTACCTCTATCAAAGTCAGTGGTTGGACCTAGATCAGCATCCCATGGTTCATATCTTACCTCACTGGAATTGGGAAATCCACAAGAGTTATCAACAAGTTGTGGATAAGTATGGGGATATCCCTGTTCGAGTGTATTCAAATGCCCGTTCTGTAGAGCTATTTCTCAATGGAAAATCTCAAGGTAGGAAGACTTTTCAGGAAAAATGGACTTCAGATGGCAGAAAATACCAAGAGGGACAAGGTTCTGGCCAACTCTATCTCGAATGGCGTTTGCCTTATCAACCAGGAGAATTGCATGCTATAGCCTATGACCATCAAGGTCAGATTGTAGCAGAAGATAGGGTGGTGACTGCAGGTAAGCCTACTAAGATTGGACTTCATGCCGAGAAAACACAACTGGAGCCAGATGGGCAAGACCTCCTCTATCTCTATTTTGATGTATTGGACAAGGATGGAAATTGGGTGCCGAGTGCTTCCAATAAGCTTCATTTTAAAATTGAAGGCCCTGCTCGTATTGTAGGAGTGGATAATGGTAGGCAGGCCAGTCGTGAACGTTACCAAGCCCAGAAAAATGGTCGGTTTAAGAGGAAAGCCTTTCATGGCAGAGGTGTCCTCTTAGTTCAGAGCTTGGAGCAGGTAGGTCGAGTGAGAGTAAAGGCCAGTGCCAGAGGGCTAGAGCCAGCAAGTTTTGATTTCCTAGTGGGAGAGGCTTTTGATTGCCAGCCAGTGAAAAATCAGCGCTTATTTGAGATTCGAGTGGACAAGCAGGCAGGATTACAAGAAAGGGATTCCCCAGCTATTGGACTTTATCCACAAACTGTGGATAACCCTGTGAACAAGGTGGGGAATAGTGAAGTGATTTGGGAGACGAGTGGTAGTGCCCACGCCATTATCAAGCAGGGAATGCTTCATTGCTTGTCTGCAGGCGACTTGGATATCCGCGCCATTTATCAAGGGAAGACCTATCAAACTCATTTGCAGGTGGCAGAAAATACCTCACTAGGCCAAGTAGTTTCTGTACGACCCCTTCGCTTGTATACAGCTAAGGGAACTTATCCACAGCTGCCATCTTCAGTTTTGGTGGACTATGAGTTCGGGGGTGCAAAACGAGTCAAGATTGTTTGGGAGGCAATATCCGAAGAAGATATGGCAAGCTTTCATGAGTTTACGGTATCTGGTCAGCTAGAGGGTTTGGATTTAAAGGCTTCTGCTCAGGTTTGTGTCCAAGGGATTTCCGCTATTGAACCTGAAAGGGTTTGGACGCTTGTCAAGGAAGTCCCACATTTACCAGACCGAGTCAAGCTAGTCTTATCAGATGGTAGACGAGATATGGCCAAGGTGACTTGGGATGAACTCGAACCTCAAGTCTATGCTCAGGTAGGAGAAAGTGTGCTCACAGGGCAGGTAGCGGGCTGTGAGTTGCCAGCAACAGTCACCATTCATGTGACAGATGCCAGTGTAGATGGAGAAGTTATTTCCAATCAGTGGACAGGGTCCAACCTGCCTCTGGTCTTTGCTTCTCACTCAGAGCCAAATCACCCAGCCTCTTACCTCAATGACAAGGTCATTGCTCGGAAAAAATCGACAGCCAATACTTGGATTACCAAGTCAGAGCAAGCCAGCGTGGGCATTCTTTTTGGAGATGCAGGGATTTTAAAACCGCGATTTGTGGATAACGTGACCTTGTATTATGTTGAAAATAAAGAATATGTGGCTGTTGAGCCGACCTTTATTGATTATTACATAGGGAATGAGCCTAGCTTACCCCGGACTCCAAATCATTTGGATAAGGATTCTCTGCTCAAGCAAGAGAAGAATTGGCGCCCTGTATCAGCTATCCGAAAAGTTTCAAGCGACAAGGATGAAGAGCTTCGTTTTGAATTTGATAAGGTAGAGACTTATGCCCTTCGTCTTCGATTTGAAAAATTGGCAAATCCACTAGCGTTAACAGAATTGCAAGTACATGACAAAAAAGTAAAGAAAAGTGTAGATAGGAAATAGTATGGTAAGAGAAATAAAACCGCAGGGGCCCTTGCCTAGTCAGGCCCAGCTAGCTTATTTAGAGGATGAACTAGCAGCCTTTATCCATTTTGGGTCCAATACCTTTTATGACCAGGAATGGGGGACAGGTCAGGAGGATCCTGAACGCTTTAATCCGACAAGGTTAGATGCGCGTGAGTGGGTTCGCGTGCTCAAGGAAACGGGCTTTAAGAAGTTGATTTTGGTGGTCAAGCACCACGATGGTTTTGTCCTTTATCCGACAGCTCATACAGATTATTCGGTCAAGGTCAGTCCTTGGAGGAATGGAGAGGGGGACTTGCTCCTTGAAGTATCCCAAGCTGCCACAGAGTTTGATATGGATATGGGGGTCTACCTATCGCCTTGGGATGCTCACAGTCCTCTCTATCATGTGGAGCGAGAAGCGGACTATAATGCCTATTATTTGGCTCAGCTGAAGGAAATCTTATCAAATCCTGCCTATGGAAATGAAGGGAAATTTGCTGAGGTCTGGATGGATGGTGCCAGAGGAGAGGGCGCTCAAAAGGTCAATTATGAATTTGAGAAATGGTTTGAAACCATTCGTGAGCTACAGGGAGATTGCTTGATTTTTTCAACAGAAGGCACCAGTATCCGCTGGATTGGCAATGAACGAGGGTATGCAGGTGATCCACTGTGGCAAAAGGTGAATTCTGACAAACTAGGAACAGAAGCAGAGCTGGACTATCTTCAGCATGGAGATTCTTCAGGCACTATTTTTTCAATCGGTGAGGCAGATGTTTCCATCCGGCCAGGTTGGTTTTACCATGAGGACCAGGATCCTAAGTCTCTTGAGGAGTTGGTAGAGATTTATTTTCACTCGGTGGGTCGGGGAACTCCACTCTTGCTTAATATTCCGCCGAATCAAGATGGGCTATTTGATGCAAAGGATATTGAACGACTTTATGAATTTGCTGCCTATCGCAATGAGCTCTATAAAGAAGATTTGGCTCTGGGAGCTGAGGTATTTGGTCCAGCTCTTTCCGCAGACTTCGCTTGTCACCATCTGACAGATGGTCTTGAGACCAGCTCTTGGGCAAGTGATGTAGGCTTGCCCATCCAGTTAGAACTCGACTTAGGGGCACCTAAAACTTTCGATGTGCTTGAGTTAAGAGAAGATTTGAAGCTAGGACAACGAATCGCTGCTTTTCAGGTGCAAGTAGAGGTAGATGGTGTTTGGCAGGAATTTGGTACGGGATTTACAGTTGGTCATAAGCGCCTCTTACGAGGGCCACTAGTAGAGGCACAGAAAGTGCGCGTGATGATCACGGAGGCACAGGATTTGCCTGTATTGACCAAGATTTCACTCTATAAAACTCCTAGCTTAGCAAACAAAGAAGTTGTTCAGGGACTAGCATTTTCAGAGAAAAGTCTAGCTGTGGCAAAGGGAAAGATTCTGCATTTTAGGGTTGAACGTAGCGAAAGTAGTACTCCTTTGGAAGCTAAAATTTCGATTCAGCCGGGGACTGGTGTGCATGGTGTCGCCTATCAGGATGAGATTCAATTCCTTCAATTTCAAGCTGGAGAAAGCAAAAAAGACCTGACCATACCAACCCTGTATTTTGCTTCCGACAAGACCCTGGATTTTTATCTGAATCTGACTGTTGATGGACAGCTGATTGATCAAGCTCAAGTTCAAGTTTTATAAAACAAAAGATCCTTTGTATCGTGCAAAGGGTCTTTTGTCTACTAGTTAGTGACTTGGCAACCAGCTGAGTGTAAAGGTTAGTTGCTCAGCTTTCAAGAGATCTTGGTGTTGAATGCTAGATACTGGGGTCTTATCCAGTCGGCATTCTTTGACAAAGTTGAAGTGGCTGTGGTTTTGCTCAGTATGGATATCCAGCCATTTATCTTCTTTAGTGAGATAGACTCGGAGGTGGTCAAAGAGAGGGATTCCGAGATCATAGCTGGGTTTTCCTGGACAGGTTGGATAAAAACCGAGAGCCGACCAGATGTACCAGGCCGATAGACTACCGTTATCCTCATCGCCAGGATAGGCTTCCCAACTTGGGTGAAAAGCTTTCTGACGGAGCGTCTTGATGAGAAGGGCAGTGTAGTCAGGGTAATCGCTGTAGCGGAAGAGATAAGGAATGTGGAAGCTAGGCTGGTTGGAAATGGCGATTTGTCCAAAAGGAGCGGTAGCCATCTCGCTCATCTCATGAATCTCGTAACCATAGCCGGTCGTCTCAAAGAGGGGAGCATCCTGACAGACTTTCAAAAGATAGTTACTGAAGGCTTCTTTTCCACCCATAAGTTTGATTAAGCCTGGGATATCGTGGAGGACACCTAAAGTCGCTTGAATGGCAGAACATTCGGCATAATCTCGCCCCCAACTGTATGGAGAGAAGTCAGGACGGAAGTTTCCTTGATTGTCTCGCGCTCGCATGTAGCCTGTCTCAGCGTCAAATAGATGGCGGTAATTTTGTGAAGCAGCCATGTAGGTATCAGCGATTTCTGTTTTCCCTAGTTTTTCGGCAAAGCTGGCGATACAAAAGTCGCTATAGGCATAGTCTAGGGTATGGCTGACGCTTTCGTGGTGATCGGTAGAGAGGTAGCCAAGTTCTTGGTATTGGGCTAGTCCGTGGCGACCATTGATGCCGAGAGGGTCGGACTTGGTGGCTGTTTCAAGCATGGCTTGAAGGAGTTCTTCTTCCAAGTCGGGAGCCATGTCCTTGCAGGCGCTATCTGCGATAATGCCGTCTAAAAGGGTACCAGGCATCATGCCACGTTCATCTGGGGCCAGCCATTTTGGAAGAAATCCGGTATCGCGGTAGCTATTGAGGAAACCTTCTAAAAAGAGACGATAATGCTCTGGTATGACAAGGGCAAAGAGGGGGAAGGTGGTGCGGAAGGTATCCCAGAAGCCATTGTTGCTAAATAGGACACCGGGTTTGACAGTACCAGTAGCCAGATCCATGTGGATGGCTTGCCCTGATTCATCAATCTCATAAAAAGTCTGAGGAAATAGGAAGAGTCTGTAAAGGCAGTGATCAAAGAAGGTTCGGTCAGCTTCTCCTGTCTCTAGCACGTCAAAACGATAGAGGAGATTTTCCCAGTCCGCTTGGGCATTTGCTTTACAGCTATTAAAATCTTCGTGAGGTAGATTAAGCAGTGCTTGAGAAGGGGAGATGAAAGAAGTTGCTAGCTGAATCTCAGCATGGCTGCTTGCTAAGTCAATTCGCCAGTCTCCGCCTTCTTGGCTGACAGCAAGAATATCCGTATTCATTTTCAGGGATGTGAACAGTATCAGTGGATTTTTGTTGGTTTCAGTTTTACCTTTTTGTCGAAGGGCAAGAGTTCGCTTATCTACTTGCTCCACGGTCAGTTCATCTGCTGCGTGAAGGTAGAGGGAGAGGGCTTTGCCTTGCTTTTGCTCCAAACGAATAGAAGCACCGTAGCAAGTCGGTGTGAGCTGGGTTTCAATCTGATAGCGCAGGGAGAAAATCTTCAGATAATGAGGTTGGAAAGAGGCCTTATCCATATCATAGGAAGACTGACGATGGAAGAGGCTGTCTCCACCTAGCTGGCCTGTGACAGGTGTTAGAAGGAGCCAAGAGTAGTCCCCAATCCAAGGACTGGGCTGGTGGGTTAATCGAATCCCCTGAAAGATAGGCAGATGTGGATCAAAAAACCAAGAGCCCTCCTGGTCACTGGTCTGGGGCACAAAGTAATTCATCCCAAAAGGAACGCCTGTGTATGGCAGGGTATTTCCCCGAGAAAAGGCATGTTTGCTGGCAGTTCCAAAGCGGGTATCGATGGTTTCAAGTAGTGGTTTCATAGTCTTTCCTTTAGCTGTTTTTCTACATTATATCAGAAAAAGATAACCTTTAGAAAAGGAGTTTCAAAGATAACTATTTTGTAGAAAAATGAACCTTTTGACAAAATAAATCTCATAAAATACCGTTGTTATTGGCTTTTTGCTTTGTCTTGAAATGTTGATTTTTAAATTTGCTCCCCTTTTTGCTCCCCCTATAGTGCTTTTAGTGCAGTTTCGTAGAATGAGACTGCTTTTTTTGCGTTCTCTTTTGAGAGGTGGCTATATGTGTCCATGGTCATGCTGATTTGAGAGTGACCTAGACGGTGTTGGAGTTCCTTGTAAGGTATTCCAGAGTTAAGCAGTAAACTAGCGTGAGTATGACGGAAACCATGAAAACCTATATTCGGAACATCAGCGCGTTTAAAATGTGTTAGTAATCTTTTTTTAAGTTTTACAATGCTAGTATATTCATGAATGAAGTCAGAAAATACTACACTTTCACGTTGCCCTATCTTCCAAGCTTCTTTAGTTTGGCGTAGTTTGTACTGTTTCAGCATGCTAACAGTCTCTTGATCTATATCTATATCCCGATAACTAGACTTTGACTTTGGGCTGTTAATTTCTAAATACCGATTTAGTGTCTTGGTGATGTGTACAATGGCACCGTCTAGGTCAATATCAGACCAGCTAAGCGCTAAAGCTTCATTGATACGGCAACCAGTTGCTAATAGGAACTTATAGAGCGTTACATCATAGTAATAACGGTATCTATGAGTATCTAAATTATCGAGATAAACAAGAAACTTTTTTAACTCTTGATTATCAAAGTGCTTTAGCTTTTGTCGCTTTGCTTTCTGAGTGTTACGAGGTAAAACCACATCACGCGCAGGATTGGACGGTATCGCTTGCATGGTTACGCCATACTGTAAGATACGTTTGTTTAAAGCGTGTATCATATCATAGTGTAGAAAAGCGCCCTCTTCCCCTCTATTAGCCTTATCAGCAAGTTTATTGATAATTGACTGAATAAGTGGAGTAGTGAGCTTATCGAGCTTATACTCCCCGAAAGTAGGCAATATGTGCTTATCTATTAGCGTTCTAACGTTTCCTTGAGTGTTTGGCTTAACTGTATTCTTATAGCTTTCCCACCAGAGAGTTGCCAATTCTTGATAGTTTTTTATGGTAATAGCCTTTTGTCTGGTAGATCCTGCTTTTTGAAAAGCTATTTTTTCTTGATTGGCCTTTTGCTTTACCTCTTTATGTGTTCGACCTGTTACTTTGGTTTTTACTTTCTTTCCTGTTACCTGGTCAACTCCTAGATATACATTAGCACGATAGACTTTACTACCGTCTTTTTTTATAACTTCAGTTATTTTCATGATGATAAACCTTTCTAAAATACATCAGCAGGCAAGCCATTATCAAAAAGGTTTTATATCATGCTAGGGCTTCACAGATTGCCCCTATTTTAATTGGTTTTCGGGAGCTTGGCTAAGATTATTCATTGTAACCAATGCCCCAGTAAGGGATATACTGCATATTCTTTTTACCAGCATTTTCATCATAGATTTTTATTTTATTATTTTCTAATGCAAGAGAAATGAGTTTAGAGGCAACGGATGATTGTTTATTTGTCAATCCAAATCTTTCTCTAAGTGTGCTATTTGTCATATAATCATCTTCAATGTAGAGTATGGCGGAATGATAATAAATAGCATTTATTTTTTCTCTGTTACCCATTTCTTGGATTGTTCGTCGTTGATGTAAAGTAACGACAGTATAATTATCTTTCGCAGTGATATCGGGAGCAGGTAAGTGATTTAATTCAAGAGTCAATATAATCTTGTCTATACCGCTACCACGCGATTCTACTAGATGCATCTTTCGAAATAGATTAGCTAAATCTTCATTTCGAGAGTACGGAGGCATGTCAAGCAATCTTTCTGGACGATTAAGAGGGGAACCAGGATTTGTAAATACTACTCTATTATCAAAGATTTCAATTATTGGTGAGCTCCCTTTTACAGAAAAATCCTGATGCACTATTTGATTTGCAACAATCTCACGTATAACAAGAGGGGGATAATCCGTATCAGAGGTTATTTGTCCGTTTTCTTTTAATGTCTCAGGTTTTCTAGGCAAATGACTATTGATAAATTTTAGCAAACCATCAAAACCAACAGCAACTCCTTTACTCGCTGTATTATCGGCTACTGCACTGAGTTTATTATTACCATTATATCTGATTACTCTTAAAGCATGTGATGATAGATTTTCAAAGTTTTTAAGATTTTTTGCGAAAGTAAATGCCCCCATATTGGTCAAATTAAAAGTTTTCCCAGAAGGTTCTACAATACCGTCGTTTATCATATGAGTAATAATTTCTTCGTCAGTTGAACCGACAAAGTGGCCTAACATTTTCAAATAAGAATTAACATCAAGTAATTCTTTGATTTCATCAAATGTACATGCAGTTTTTGCATATTCTTTTTCAAATGATCGTGCCTCAAAGGATTTCCACAACTCTCTTTCTTTTTCAGGATAATCCTTTAAATTTTTTAAAGATGATCCGCTTCTGATATATCGATTACCTCCAAAAGCAACAGGTCTACCAGCATTCATATGGATAACTAGAACGACAACATGATTTTGATCAATATCGTATTCTTCAAACCGAATTGTAATACGAGGGTCTAGCATTCTTTCTAACCAAGTAATAAATGGTTCTCCACCATGTTTTTCAGTTTTTGGGTAGAACTTTGTGCCAACAATCTCTTTTGAATCATCATCAATGCCCCAAATTAGGTACGAAAATTGTCGATTTAAAATTGCTGATGAATTGGCCAAAGCCGATATATATTTGCCTATACGTTCATGATCATTATTATTTACTTTATATTCAATAATTTCATCTTCATTTTTAGTTAATAACTTTAATAATTTTTCTGAATCTCTATTTTCCATAATTTTTATTTTCCAAGTAAATTCCAAGTAGGCTAAAAACGTTGTTAAATCAACTATTTTTTATTTTCTAAGTAAATTCCACGCGCTTCAGGATTGTTGAACATTGTGGCGCGTGGGTTTAGAATCCTTTCCTCCATGGTTCTTTTTCTTTCTCTTTCTTTTGTTCCTCCTTAATCTTAATAGCCATTTTTACTTTTTCAGCCATATCAGAAACCAGATTCTTTATTATCTTTTTATCTTCCTTAGGGAGTATTCCATAATTTAGTAATAACTCTTCTTCATCGGTATATGAAAGCTGATTTACTGCAGATAAGAATGAAGTAAGATTAGAATAATCAGGCTCATCATGACCAGTTATATATCGCTCTTCCAGCACCTTCATTAAATCATCTCCAAGAATAGAATAAACCCTAGCCTTTACATGGTTATTTGGATCATCGGGATCCTTTTGGTAAAGTTGATAACTTGCTTCTTGGCTGTCTCTATACTCACTGTGCCCTAACAAGTATCCAACGGATACATTGAATAAGTCGGCTAGCAGTTTAGCCTTTTCGGATCCAATAGAGTGCTTTTCGTTTTCCCAATTTGAAATAGTTAGTTTAGTAGTACCTATTTCATTGGATAACTCTTCTTGAGTCAGACCTTTTTCTTTTCGCAATTCTTTCAATCTATTCATAATTTTCGTTACCTTTCATAGTTGATTATACACAAGAGATTTTAAAAAATCAAAGAAAACTATATATTTTTTAAAAATATTGTTGACAAGTAATAAAAAACTATATATAATAAAAATCAGGATATAGAAAACTATATCAAATTTTCCCTCTCCAACCTTTCACACTTTCAATCTATTCATGGAGGGGGATTTTTTAGAAAGGGGGAAACCTATGAGCAAACTACGAGGCTATCGGGTTATGTTAGGACTAACTCAGCAACAAATGGCGGACAAGCTAAAAATTTCTTTGCAGTCATACAACAACAAAGAATTAGGTAAAACGCCATTTAACGACAAGGAACGCCTAGCGATTAAGTCAATGGTTGCAGAAGTCAAATCAGATATAACCATAGATGAACTATTTTATAGCTAGAAAGGAGCAAACAATGGAACTAGTCTACATGGACGGAAAGAAAGAGCCGTATACACTGAGCAGTATTATTGCGGAGTGTGCAGAAGTCAAGCACAGACATTTGAAGATTTTGCTAAATAAACACCGAGAGGACTTCGAGAGTTTCGGAAAGGTGCAATTTAAAATTTCACCTTCAGAAAGTGGGCAAAATGTACGGGACTATATTTTAAATGAACAACAAGCAACATTGCTGATCACTTACTTACGAAATACAGAACCCGTAAAAGAGTTTAAGAAGAACCTAGTCAAAGCATTCTTTGAAATGCGTGAGGAACTTTCTAAGTTTCGTATGCAGAGGGCGTTAGAAAAGCCAAAAAGAAAAACACTGCATGACAGTATTGAGAACTGGGAACAAGCACCCAAGCACGCGCATAGCACCATGAACAACCTGCTACTAAAAGCAGTAACCGACAGGAACGCTAAGCAGTTAAGGGAAGAACGTGGGGGCTATAATGGCATCGATAGCTTGACCAGTGAGGAGCTGGAGCAATACCAGGCATTTGAGGATATGGTAATAGCCATGATTGGCTTGAATATGAGTTATCAGGAAATCAAAGCTATGGCATTCAGAAATAAAAAAACACGCCAAAGAAGCGCGTGAGAGCAACAAAAAAAGGCTTAGCAATAACCACACCGCAGAGCCTTTCACACTAACACTAAAACGAATTTAACAAAAAGCAGGCAAGCTATTATCAAAGAGGTTTTAGTAAAGATTTATACCTAGATTATAGCATATTTAGGGCAATTTGACCATACGGAGAGCGCCAACTCTTTAAACTGGTACTTTCTCACGCTTTCAATTTGGCGACTCTGAGCGTGAGGCTGGGAATTACAAGAAAAACTGTATAAGAAACAACCATTCAAAATCCCCACACTCGCCATCGCAAAACTTTGAGTGTGAGGAACTTCAGTACAAGAAAAAAAGCATTAAAAAGCCATCGTGGCAAGTATAAAAAGATAGAAAAAAGGTAAAAAACATGACAACAAAAAAAGCAATATCAAGCCAACAAGTTCTATTATCGGTTAAGAAGCTAGCAGAATTAGGGAACGAATTAACCGACATCATGAATGTTTTAGAAATGAATAACCTAGCTCTTGAAGGGCTTGAGTTTGCACTACAGAATGATACAACCACGTTCTTATGGCTTGCTAAAAAATACACTGATACAGCATACGCCCAGAATGAAAAGCTATACGATCGTCTAAATGAAATAGCCTTTTTGCTTTTGAACAATGACGATGCTAAAGAGCTGGAGGCAATGCAATGACACTAGACCTAGACAACATGACACAAGCAGAATTTGATAAACAAATGGCTGAAATCAAGGAGAGAAATCCGAACCTCTTCCAGTTTATTGCTGATTTTGTAGATCGAAAAGTAAGCACCGAAGAGGTGGACGACTGGTTGAAGATGGAGCGAACTGATCAAGTGGACTATATCAAGAATTACAAAGCGAGGGCATAAGATGAATGAATTAGATTTGACCAATACACAGGCAGTTTTTGTTACCGTGGTATTGATTGGCTTACTGCTTTATTTAAACCACCGAGACCGCAAAAAAAGCGCCCAATTTGAGCGAGAAAACCAACAGACAATAGAAACACCCTGCGAGAGTTTAAGCCCAGATTATGGGCGTTATATTCAGCTTGCAGGGGTCAACGTATGGGGAGGAACCGAATGAGTCTATCAGATAATGATAAGAGAGTATTAAGACTAATCAAGGTAGGGGCTGAGAACTCCATAACAGGGGCAGAAATCAGCCTGATCACTAAGCTGGCAGAAAGAACCGTGCAAGATATTATCAGCCGTCTAATCACGCGCCATAGCGTTCCTATTGTTGGGGTTCGCCATGGAACATTTAGAGGATATTTTATCCCAGCTAACAAAGAGGAGCTACTGGACGGAGCAAAAACATTTTACAATCAGATACGAGAAGAAGAAAAGCGCCTAGCGGTGTTGATGAACAGCGACCTAGAAAGCTACAAAGAAACCTTGAAGGAGGTGGGCGGATATGTTTAGCCTAAGCCGAGAAAGCGAGCAAGACCTAGCGCATGGCATTCTGGAGGTAGTGGAAAGATACCTGGAAGCGCGTGATACAGTCAAACCACGACTGACAGGTTTAATCTCAGCCCAGGAAGTCATGGATGAGTTAGATATAAAATATATGACACTCCAAAAATGGGAAAAAGCAGGGCTAAGACGGTATCAGCCGCCCCTAGAAGATACTAGGAAAATCTATTATAGAATTTCTGACTTGATGAAGTTTATGGGGGTGGAGAATGGCTAGCTTTGAAAGATTCCCAGGACAGAGAAGATCCGTTCGGACTACCAACGGCTACACTTGGAAAAATAGACAACTAACTCTTGAGCAACGTAAAGAGTTACAACAATTAAAGAAACTGAAAAAGAAACGATTGAAAAGCCAGAAAGGATAACTAATGACAGAAATAAAAAAACTTGGACAAGTTCCTGCTGAGACAATAGGGCCATCTGCTAGCATTTTGACAGGATTGTTGAGACGTGGGCAAGTATTGGGCATAACGGCACCAAGAAGATCCTTAAAGACTAGTGTAGTTATTTCTCTAGCCCTATCTTTAGCTCAGGGGAGTAATTGGTTAGAGTGGAAGAGCAAAAGATCTTTCAACGTCTTGTATATCAATACGAATCATAAAGAAAACGACTGTTTTAGTAAGTTCATGCAGATTGCCCAACTTTTAGAAGTTGAGCAAAAAGATCTTGACAATATTTCTATCTTAACTCTTCCAAAGTCAACGGCCTTTGAAGATTTGGCCAAGGTTGTAAAAGATAAAGTACCAAACAATGTTTTTCAAGTGGTTATTATTGATAGTATTGATAATTTAAAATTACTACAGTTTGGGGGCTCCTTAGGGGATTATTTACAACAGATTAACCAACACGTAGGCGGTGGCCTGATCTATACACAAAGTCATAGAGATAGACCGAAAGGGACTACGGAAAGTTCAGACTTTGCGCAGTGGTCAGAGTCTCTAGCTCATTGCGATAGCTTGTTGGAATTTTTCAAGATGGAATTAGATCCCGAATTGTTACGCTTAGAGAGGCTAGAAGCCGTCTGGGATTTGGCCAAGAATGTAATGACTACGCACAATAAAAGATATTTTCAGCTAAACGTAACAAATGATTATATCAGTTTTAAAAACAAGAGAGCAACAAGCGAGGATTTACGAAATCATATTGAGGTAGCGCTAGAGCATTTACCTACTGAACAGACGCAGGAAATTCTAAGACTTTTTGATAACATAGATTTGCCGTTAAAAACGCGAACTTATTGGAGACTTGAAGCGGTCACCTCGGAAGTTGATTATGACGGGGAGAAAAATTTTCTTTTCTACTATCCACAGTTGATAAACGATAAGGAGAAAATATTAGCTTACCATGAACCAGGAATACCATTACCAAAGGATATTAAAGAAAAGGTGTGGGCTAATGAAGAAATTAGAGAAAGAGCGACGAATAAATTAAAATCTATGATAGCAGACTTTGAACAGGTAAATAATAGATTACCCAATAAGTCAGAACTTTCTCGTTTTGCCAAAATCAGCAGACCTACCTTAGATAAATTGATTGATGAATCCGATAATAACATAGTGGTTATAGATGGATTGATACAAGAAAACCCCGCTCACTAGCAATTCAAAATGTGTAAAGACTTGTAAATTTTACAATGTAAAGAGTTGTAAAAAGTTGTAAAAAAAGTGTAAAAATTTTACAAGATTTTACACCTTTACAAACGTAAAATTTACAACTCTTTACAACTCGGTGTAAAAGATGTAAAATAGCGTTTTTTTACATTTGTAAACTAATAAATAATACCTTTAAACCATTGGTTTTATGGGGTTTATTGGAATACGTAAAGACTTGTAAAGCGTTGTAAAATTTTACAATGTAAACAGGGACAAAATCAGGGACACGACTAGAATAGCCTAGCGTCAATTCTAGTTTGTCCAAGTGTCCGTGAATTGTGGAAGTAAGAACAGGTACAGGAACAGGGGCGACTGAGCTACGCCCCCTGTAACCCTGTAACCCTGTCCTTCAACACTTCCACGGTGCGCGGGTGTAACTTGTAAAAAAATGGAGTAGGTAACTGGTGGTAAAGAAGAGATTAAAAAAACGAGTTATCCAGGATAAGCACTTTTTAGCATTCAAGACAATGCCCTACATGGAAAATATTGGAGAAGTTATTAAGTGGACTGGTGATAACGAACCGATGAGGTATATTTTTGATAAAGCAAGAAGATATCTAGTATTCGATAAGCTAACCTGTACATGGCAAGGTATGAACTTTGGAAATCCATCTAGGGAATTACTGTCTAAAACTCCACGATTAAGGCATAGCACAAAAAGGATATACGAGAAGATGGAGGAAAGAAAGTTGGATCTTCTTTCACCACAAGATGGAGGAGTTGCTTCTTATATTTCTGACTGGGAAACTTTTAAAAACAGTGAGCTTATTCAGACTTTGAAGCATGAAGACCAACTACTAAAACATTTTGTAATTATAGCCATACAACAGGGATATATTATCCACGATGAACGTAAAAAACTTGTGGGGATTGACTATCAGAGTATAAAAAACGGAGGAAAAACAACATGACATTAAAAACATTTTCAGATAAAGCAAAAACATTCACTTTCACTTACGAATTTAAAGACCTAGATACTGCTATGGTTGCAGGTCACGCACTACTGGGATATATGGCAGGAACATATTACCAACCTGCAATCTCATTGACTTATAAGAACAAAGGGACGCTAGTAGCTGAGTATGTGGAAGATAAGAAGCTAAACTATATCTTTAAGCGCATTTGTGAGAGCTTCAAAGACTGCAAGCAAACAGAGGAGTAAATACATGGGTGATTTTCACGAATTGCTACAAAAAGGGTTTATTTTATACCAAAAAAGTGGTAGAATAGAAGTAGAATCCCCCCCAACTTTTGGGAGTGTGACCTTGCATTTTCAAGATGGTAGATTTTCCCACTTGGTGCGAACTGAAACAAAGAAATAGAGTCTATCGGAACAACCGAGGGCACTGAATAAGCTAAAAGGCTTTTCGGTGTCCTTTTTTGTTTTGGCGGAAGGAGAATGGATATGAGTTTAGGAAATAAAGTAAAACGTCTTGAAGGAATTCAAAAGAATAAAAATCGTGAAAAGGTTGTGTTTATCAATAGTGGGGATTTTAAGGATTCGACAGAATGCGATGAATACATTGCTAGGCTTACAGAAGAGTATAAAGCGCAATATATCAATCCTATTTTCTTTATCGATGATGTGAGCATTTAAATTAACAGGAGGTAGAAAGCTATTGAAAAATTAAAACCAAAACAAGAATACTTTTTGATGGCTTTGATTAGTGAACCAAGTATTACAAAAGCTATTGAAAAATCAGGAATCGCCAAAAATACGGCGTATAGGTATCTTAAAGATAGGAATTTTCTCAGCGAATATCAAAAGCTAAGACAAGACATGATAGGACGAACGACAAGCCTATTATTACAGGCAAGTGGGCGTGCAGTTGAAGTCTTGTACGAGGTGGCAGATGATCCAGAAAAAAGCCCCTACGCAAGAGTACAGGCAGCTAAAACAATATTAGAAATGGCATACCGTGGCATGGAATTAGAAGACTTGCAAACACGGATAGAAAAATTAGAACGAGGAATGGAACTATGAAAATTAAATTATTTTATTATTACCGTTGGGACGCTACTACACTAGAAGACTTTGAAAAAGAGATCAACGACTTCATGGCAACTGTCCAAGTGGTAGACGTGAAATATTCAGAGGCTACCAATAACACAGAAGCAATCACTGGTGTGATGGTGCTATATAAGTAAGTAGAAGGAGCTGAATAGATGAAGAAAAGCACAGTATTAGCAAAAACAGAATCACTAAAAGGGGCTATTTATAACCTTTCTGGGAAGATGGAAGAAATCCGCAATAACAATTATTTGAGCATAGACGGTAAGACGTATGAGTTAGAAGAATTGAAATATAAGTGGGAAAACTGGTACGGAGCTTACTACAATGAGTTGAAAGCATTATCAGATGGTTTATTAGAAAAAGTAGAACGTAATCGTGCTGAAGATGAAGTTAAAAAATTGACTGACTACGGCTATCAAGCGGCCCTACAAAATGCTTTAAAGCTATTGGAAAAAGAAGCGCTAGAAGTTTCCACGGCTAAGGCGTTGATAGACCACTACAAGGATGATTGGACAGCTTTGTCACTTATTAGAAGCACCGTGGGGGATATCTGGGGAGATGGCAATCCTAAAAATGCTGAAATCGCCCAATATATTCCAATTGATAACCGTGAGCGTACGAAAGATTTGTTGGCTAAGTTTAGCCGTGGGGTTGATGAAATCAATTACCAGCGCTTGATGGATGATGATAAATTTGTAAAACAACGAGTAGATGGATTGATTTTATTCTTAAACTCAGATTTTCTAGATGAGAATATGGAAGCACAATAAAATCTTACGAGGGGGAGCAATCCCCTTTTTTAGATAAATCAGACAGAATTACACACGAGGTAGGAGAATGGTTAGAAGTTTAAAGATAAGACTGCAAAGATTGGAAGAACACACTATTAAAGATATAACACCGATTGTATGGCTGACCTTTCTTGAGAATGGGGAATATGAAGTAAGAGTTCCAGAATATAGGGAAAAATCTAAAGAAGTAGTAATGACCTTTAAGAGTGAGAAAGAGGCTTGTAATTATATAGAGATCACAGTAGGGGCTTGTATTGTTTGGGATATACCACCACAATAAAGGAGCGAACTAATGGAGCTAGATAAGTTTAAAACGATGATGAACGTCAGAGAGCGGATGACTTACTTTCTACGTTTCCAGAGGATGGCAGGGAGTGAAAACCAAGTTAGTATCGATGAAGAGGCCTGGAAACTTGTCTTACCTGATCAGTGGAATTTGAGTGGTGACCATGAAAAAGCAATCAGTGAGGGGTTGGAAATATTCGCCCACGACATCAACAGCATAGAGAACGAGAGAGCCAGAAAATACTTCATTATCCATTATTGCTACATGAGGAAGAAAACAATGAGCGAATGCGTAGAGATGGCAGGTACTAGCTCCACTAGCTACCACCGATATAAACAGATAGCCGTCTTAAACTTTGCGAGAATCCACCAGAACGGAGAGCTAGAAGCATATAAGTAGGCAAATGTAGGCTGAGACTTCATATTTGCCCATTGTATAAAGATAATATTGAAAAGTTTGCGAAAAAGGATTATACTGAAGTTGTAGCACAAGAGAAAACTCTTGAATTATTATCTCAAGCATTCGACTTTGAATTTGGAAGGATTGAATGATATGGTTAAAAAAGATATTTATGATTGGCCAGAAGGCGAAGACGACAATCTGGATGAATTGTTAAAAAAAGCCTATGAACGAAATAAGAATAAAACTGTTGAGGAGTTAGATGCCGAATGGGATGAATTTGTCAAGAGTCTAAAACTTGAAACGATTTAAATAAGCACCTAGAACAATCTAAGTGCTTTTTGATATGAGTTATTTTTGCCTTTTATATACTACGTGGTATAATGAACCTATCAGCAATAAAAAAAGCACGTTTGACCGTGCTAGTTTCTTGCCTGCTGAACTCGTCAAATCTTAGCCCTTTTGTGGGGCTTTTTTGCTCCCCTTTTTGCGTACTTTGGGGGAGCAAGTAGTAAAAAGTAATGTTAGTATTTTTTGTTAAAAAGCGCGTGATATAAGGGTCAGGAAGCCCTAAGGAAACCTAAAATAATAATTCTTTTATTTTGTAGAAAAATGACTATCATTTGTGTATGTATTTTCTGTCTCAAAAGCTATATACTGAAAATGAAACTTGTTTGAAAGAGGATACTGCACGATGATTTATTCAAAAGAAATTGTTAGAGAATGGCTAGATGAAGTGGCAGAGCGGGCTAAGGACCATCCAGAGTGGGTGGATGTTTTCGAGCGTTGCTACACCGACACCTTGGACAATACGGTTGAAATCCTAGAAGATGGTTCAACCTTTGTACTCACTGGTGATATTCCTGCTATGTGGCTTCGGGATTCGACAGCTCAACTCAGACCCTACCTTCATGTGGCTAAAAGAGATTACCTCCTGCGTCAGACCATTGCAGGTTTGGTCAAACGTCAGATGACCTTGGTACTCAAGGATCCTTATGCCAATTCCTTTAACATTGAGGAAAACTGGAAGGGGCACCACGAGACCGACCACACAGACCTTAATGGCTGGATTTGGGAACGCAAGTATGAGGTGGACTCGCTTTGCTATCCTATGCAGTTGGCTTATCTCCTCTGGAAAGAGACTGGCGAGACTAGTCAGTTTGATGAGACTTTTGTCGCAGCGACCAAGGAAATTCTTCATCTGTGGACAGTGGAACAAGACCACAAGAACTCTCCTTATCGTTTTGTCCGCGATACGGACCGCAAGGAAGATACCTTGGTAAATGATGGCTTTGGTCCTGATTTTGCAGTGACAGGCATGACCTGGTCAGCTTTTCGTCCGAGTGATGACTGCTGTCAGTATAGTTACTTGATTCCGTCAAATATGTTTGCTGTAGTAGTCTTGGGGTATGTCCAAGAAATTTTCGTAGCATTAGACCTAGCTGATAGCCAGAGTGTTATCACAGACGCTAAGCGTCTTCAGGATGAAATCAAAGAAGGAATTGAAAACTATGCTTACACCGCCAACAGCAAGGGCGAAAAGATTTATGCCTTTGAAGTGGATGGTCTAGGAAATGCCAGCATCATGGATGATCCAAACGTACCAAGTTTGCTGGCTGCACCTTATCTGGGTTACTGTTCGGTCGATGATGAAGTGTATCAAGCAACTCGTCGTACCATTCTGAGCCCTGAAAATCCCTACTTCTACCAAGGAGAATATGCTAGCGGTCTCGGAAGTTCTCATACCTTCTATCGCTATATCTGGCCAATCGCCCTTTCTATCCAAGGTTTGACAACAAGAGATAAGGCAGAGAAGAAATTCTTGCTGGATCAGCTGGTTGCTTGCGATGGTGGTACAGGTGTTATGCACGAAAGCTTCCACGTGGATGACCCAACTCTTTATTCTCGTGAATGGTTCTCTTGGGCCAACATGATGTTCTGTGAATTGGTCTTGGATTACTTGGATATCCGCTAAGGAACACGCTTTAGCGCAACTGATTCTTGGAAAGAATCACAAATTTACATTTAAAACGTTAACAATAAAAATTTAAATTTAGAATGAGGTTTTACTTCATGGAAAATGTTGTCGTACATATTATCTCACATAGTCACTGGGATCGTGAGTGGTACTTGCCTTTTGAAAGCCACCGTATGCAGTTGGTGGAATTATTTGACAATCTCTTCGATCTCTTTGAAAATGACCCTGAGTTCAAGAGCTTCCACTTAGATGGTCAAACCATTGTCCTTGATGACTACTTGGAGATTCGCCCTGAAAATCGCGACAAAGTCCAACGATACATCGACGAAGGCAAACTTAAAATTGGTCCTTTTTACATCTTGCAGGATGATTACTTGATTTCAAGTGAAGCCAATGTCCGCAATACTCTTATTGGTCAGCAAGAAGCTGCAAAATGGGGCAAATCTACTCAGATTGGTTACTTCCCTGATACTTTTGGAAATATGGGACAAGCACCTCAAATCCTTCAAAAATCAGGTATTCACGTGGCAGCCTTTGGTCGTGGTGTGAAGCCGATTGGATTTGATAACCAAGTCCTCGAAGATGAGCAGTTTACTTCCCAGTTTTCAGAAATGTACTGGCAGGGTGCGGACGGAAGTCGTGTCCTCGGTATCCTCTTTGCCAACTGGTACAGTAATGGGAATGAAATTCCAGTTGATAAAGACGAGGCCTTGACCTTCTGGAAACAAAAACTGGCAGACGTGCGTGACTATGCTTCGACAAACCAGTGGTTGATGATGAACGGCTGTGACCATCAGCCTGTCCAGAAAAATTTGAGTGAAGCCATTCGTGTGGCAAATGAACTCTTCCCAGATGTAACCTTTGTTCATAGTTCTTTTGATGAATATGTCCAAGCCGTGGAAAGTGCCCTACCAGAGCAGTTATCAACGGTTACAGGTGAGTTGACCAGTCAGGAAACAGATGGCTGGTACACACTTGCCAACACTTCTTCATCTCGTATTTATCTCAAACAATCCTTCCAAGAAAATAGTAACCTCCTAGAGCAAGTTGTAGAACCCTTGACTATTATCACTGGGGGTCATAACCACAAGGATCAGTTGACCTATGCTTGGAAAACTCTTTTGCAAAATGCGCCGCATGATAGCATCTGTGGCTGTAGCGTGGACGAAGTTCACCGCGAGATGGAAACTCGTTTTGCCAAGGTCAACCAAGTAGGAACCTTTGTTAAGAGCAATCTTCTTAATGAGTGGAAGGGTAAAATTGCTACGTCTAAGGCTCAAAGCGATTATCTCTTTACTGTTATTAACACAGGCTTGCATGATAAGGTCGATACTGTCAGCACAGTGATTGATGTGGCGACTTGTGATTTCAAGGAATTGCACCCAACAGAAGGCTACAAGAAGATGGCTGCTCTTACCTTGCCAAGTTACCGTGTGGAGGACTTGGATGGTCGTCCTGTAGAGGCTAAAATCGAAGATCTCGGAGCTAATTTTGAGTATGATTTACCAAAAGACAAGTTCCGCCAAGCTCGTATCGCTCGACAAGTGCGCGTGACAATTCCAGTTCACCTAGCGCCACTTTCTTGGACAACCTTCCAATTACTGGAAGGAGAACAAGAACACCGCGACGGTATTTACCAAAACGGAGTGATTGATACGCCATTTGTAACGGTGAGTGTGGATGACAACATCACAGTCTATGATAAGACAACTCACGAAGCCTATGAAGATTTTATCCGCTTCGAAGACCGTGGGGACATTGGAAATGAGTATATCTATTTCCAACCAAAAGGAACAGAGCCAATCTATGCAGAGCTTAAGGGCTACGAAGTCTTGGAAAACACAGCTCGCTATGCTAAGATTTTGCTCAAACATGAATTGACAGTGCCTGTCAGTGCAGATGAAAAGCTAGAAGAAGAGCAAAAAGGCATCATCGAGTTTATGAAGCGTGAAGCTGGACGTTCAGAAGAATTGACAAGCATTCCTCTTGAAACTGAGATGACTATCTTTGTTGATAATCCACAAATCCGTTGCAAGACTCGCTTTACTAACACTGCCAAAGACCACCGTATCCGTCTCTTGGTCAAGACTCATAACACGCGTCCAAGCAATGATTCTGAAAGCATCTATGAGGTGGTGACACGACCAAACAAACCAGCAGCTTCATGGGAAAATCCTGAAAATCCTCAACACCAACAAGCCTTTGTCAGTCTGTATGACGATGAAAAAGGGGTGACTGTATCCAATAAGGGATTGAATGAATACGAAATCCTTGGAGACGACACCATTGCAGTGACTATTTTGCGTGCATCAGGTGAGCTAGGTGACTGGGGCTACTTCCCAACACCAGAAGCACAATGCTTGCGTGAATTTGAAGTCGAGTTTGCTCTTGAATGCCACCAAGCCCAAGAACGCTTTTCAGCCTATCGTCGTGCTAAAGCCTTGCAGACACCGTTTACCAGCCTTCAGCTTGCTAGACAAGAAGGTGGAGTGGCTGCGACTGGTAGCCTCTTGAGCCATTCTGTTCTCAGTATACCGCAAATCTGTCCAACAGCCTTTAAGGTAGCTGAAAATGAAGAAGGCTATGTTCTTCGTTACTACAATATGTGTAGTGAAAATGTACGTGTACCGGAAAGTCAACATCTCTTCCTGGACCTACTGGAACGACCATACCCAGTTCATAGAGGCCTCATTTCACCACAAGAGATTCGTACAGAATTCATCAAAAAAGAAGAAATTTAATTTCAAAAAGTAAACATAAAGAGAAAGGAGGGGCGAAAAGGTAAGAACTAACTGCTGATTCGCCCCTTTTTATGGTAAAAACAATGACTATTGCAACGATTGATATCGGAGGGACTGGGATTAAGTTTGCCAGTCTGACTCCTGATGGAAAAATACTGAATAAGACAAGCATTCCAACGCCTGAAAACTTGGAGGACTTACTAGCTTGGCTAGATCAACGTTTGTCAGAGCAGGATTACAGTGGGATTGCTATGAGCGTTCCAGGCGCGGTCAATCAAGAGACAGGTGTGATTGATGGCTTCAGTGCCGTGCCCTACATCCACGGATTTTCTTGGTATGAGGCGCTTAGCTCTTATCAGATTCCTGTCCATCTGGAAAATGATGCCAACTGCGTTGGACTTAGTGAATTACTGGCTCATCCAGAACTTGAAAATGCAGCCTGTGTCGTGATTGGGACAGGGATTGGCGGAGCCATGATTATCAATGGTAGACTTCATCGAGGTCGCCACGGTCTGGGTGGAGAATTTGGCTACATGACAACTCTTGCCCCTGCTGAAAAGCTCAACAACTGGTCGCAATTAGCGTCAACTGGAAATATGGTGCGATACGTGATTGAAAAATCTGGTCAGACTGACTGGGACGGTCGCAAAATTTACCAAGAAGCCGAAGCAGGAAATGCCCTTTGTCAAGAAGCCATTGAGCGGATGAATCGTAATTTGGCGCAAGGCTTGCTCAATATCCAGTATCTCATCGATCCAGATGTTATCAGTCTGGGAGGCTCTATCAGTCAAAATCCAGATTTTATTCAAGGGGTCAAAAAAGCTGTAGATGACTTTGTTGATACCTACGAAGAATACACGGTCACACCCGTCATCCAAGCCTGCACCTATCATGCAGATGCCAATCTCTACGGTGCCCTTGTCAACTGGTTACAGGAGGAAAATCAATGGTAAGATTTACAGGACTTAGTTCCAAACAAGAGCAAGCAGTAGAGTTGCTTAAAAAGCACATTTCGCTACCAGATGGAGAGATAGCTGTCGCTCAATCTGACCAAGCCTCTATCTCTATCAAGGGTGAGGGTGGCCACTATCAACTAACCTATCGCAAACCTCACCAACTTTATCGTGCCTTGTCCCTATTGGCAACATCCCTAGCAGAAGGTGACAAGGTAGAGATTGAGGAACAGGCGGCTTATGAAGATTTAGCCTACATGGCTGACTGTTCTCGAAATGCAGTGCTGAATGTGGCTGCTGCCAAGCAGATGATTGAGGTCTTGGCTCTCATGGGCTACTCAACCTTTGAGCTCTACATGGAAGACACCTACCAGATTGAAGGGCAGCCTTACTTTGGCTATTTCCGTGGAGCCTACTCAGCTGAGGAATTGCAGGAAATTGAAACCTATGCCCAGCAGTTTGACATGATCTTTGTGCCATGTATCCAGACCTTGGCTCACTTGTCAGCCTTCGTCAAATGGGGTGTCAAAGAAGTCCAGGAGCTCCGTGATGTGGAGGATATCCTTCTCATTGGCGAAGAAAAGGTTTATAACCTGATTGATGGGATGTTTGCTACTCTATCTAAACTGAAGACTCGCAAGGTCAATATCGGGATGGACGAAGCCCACTTGGTTGGTTTGGGACGCTACTTGATTCTGAACGGTGTTGTGGATCGTAGTCTCCTCATGTGCCAACACTTGGAGCGCGTGCTGGATATTGCTGACAAATATGGTTTCCACTGCCAGATGTGGAGCGATATGTTCTTTAAACTTATGTCAGCAGATGGCCAGTACGACCGTGATGTGGAAATTCCAGAAGAAACTCGTGTCTACCTAGACCGTCTCAAAGATCGTGTGACCTTGGTTTACTGGGACTATTATCAGGATAGTGAGGAAAAATACAACCGTAATTTCCGCAATCATCATAAGATTAGTCATGACCTTGCTTTTGCAGGTGGTGCTTGGAAGTGGATTGGTTTTACGCCTCACAACCATTTCAGCCGTCTAGTGGCTATCGAGGCTAATAAAGCCTGTCGTGCCAATGACATCAAAGAAGTCATCGTGACGGGTTGGGGGGACAATGGTGGGGAAACAGCCCAGTTTTCTATTCTCCCAAGCTTGCAAATCTGGGCAGAACTCAGCTACCGCAATGATCTAGACCGTTTGTCTGCTCATTTCCAGACCAATATAGGTCTATCGGTTGAGGACTTTATGCAGATTGACCTAGCTAATCTCTTGCCAGACCTACCAGGCAATCTCAGCGGGATCAATCCTAACCGCTATGTCTTTTATCAGGATGTTCTCTGTCCGATCCTTGACCGACACATGACACCTGAACAAGACAAGCCCCACTTCGCTCAGTCTGCTGAGACGCTTGCTGGCATTAAAGAAAAAGCTGGCAACTATGCCTACCTCTTTGAAACTCAGACCCAGTTGAACCAGATTTTAAGTAGCAAAGTGGACGTGGGACGACGCATTCGTCAGGCCTATCAAGTAAACGATAAGGAAAGTCTGCAAGCAATCGCAAGACAAGAATTACCAGAACTCAGAAGCCAAATTGAAGACTTCCATGCCATCTTTAGCCACCAATGGCTGAAAGAAAACAAGGTCTTTGGCTTGGATACGGTCGATATCCGTATGGGCGGACTCTTGCAACGCATTAAGCGAGCAGAAAGCCGTATCGAAGCTTATCTGGCTGGTCAGCTGGACCGTATCGATGAGTTAGAAGTGGAAATCCTGCCATTTACAGACTTTTACGCAGACAAGGGATTCGCAGCCACAACAGCCAACCAGTGGCATACCATTGCGACAGCTTCAACCATCTACACGACATAAGAAACAAGAACACCGTGCCTTGGGCAGAGTGTTTCTCGTGAAACATCCCTTTCTTAAAAAAGTACTCCACATAAAATAATTTGTGGAGTTTTTTCTATAATTAGTAGTTTAACCTAACCTTCAAATAGGAGTATACTAATAATGTAATCGTTATCAAAAATCTAAAAAGGAATTTTTAGATGGATATCAAAATAAAAAAGGGAGGAAATTATGAATAAGTTTTCAAAAACCTTGAGAGACAATTGGATCTTTCTCTTGATGGTTTTGCCAGGGGCACTCTGGTTGATTCTATTCTTCTACATTCCAGTATTTGGGAACGTGGTTGCCTTTAAAGACTACCACATGACCAGTAATGGATTTATAGATAGTATCGTGAATAGTAAATGGGTCGGACTCGATAATTTCAGATTCTTGTTTAGTTCAAAAGACGCCTTTATTATCACACGAAATACTGTCCTCTACAATCTCGGCTTTATCTTTATCGGTTTGATTGTATCAGTAGGGATTGCCATCATCCTCAGCGAGCTTCGCTCTAAGAGAATGGTTAAGATTTTCCAAACGTCTATGTTGTTCCCTTACTTCCTGTCATGGGTTATCATCAGTTTCTTTACAGATGCCTTCCTAAACATTGACAAAGGGGTCTTCAACCATTTCCTAACATCCATTGGCATGAAGGAAGTCAACTTCTACGCTGACTTAGGCATTTGGCCATACCTTCTCCTTTTCCTAGGTATTTGGAAAGGCTTTGGATATAGCAGTGTCATGTACTATGCGACAATCATGGGAATTGATCCAACCTACTACGAAGCAGCGACAGTGGATGGGGCCAGCAAATGGCAACGAATTCGCAATGTCACCATTCCGCAGTTGACACCGCTGGTAACCGTATTAACTATCCTTGCAGTCGGAAATATCTTCCGTGCAGACTTTGGTCTCTTCTACCAAATCCCCCACAATGCTGGTCAGCTTTATAACGTAACCAATGTCTTGGACGTATATGTATATAACGGTTTGACTCAGACAGCGGATATCGGGATGGCTTCAGCAGCAGGTCTCTATCAATCAGTAGTCGGCTTGATTCTGGTTATCCTATCAAACTTACTTGCAAGACGAGTTGATCCAAACTCAGCCTTGTTCTAGAAAGGAGGAGAATATGGCAGAAAAGAAAATTAAAAAAGAAAAAATTGATAATGTCGGCATTCACTCCTTCAGTAAGAAAGCAGATATTTTCTTCAGTACCATTTCTGGTTTGGTTGCCCTCTCTTGTATCCTACCCTTCGTATTCGTTATCGTTATTTCGGTAACAGATGAAAAGAGTATCCTCCAAAATGGATATAGCTTCTTCCCATCTCAATTTGGATTAGATGGATTTGAGTTCTTGGCACAGTTTAAGGATAAAATCCTCCAAGCCCTCTTCATCTCAGTCTTTGTAACCGTAGTTGGGACATTGACAAATGTCTTTATCACAACAACTTATGCCTACGCCATTTCACGAACAACCTTTAAGTACCGCAGATTCTTTACAATTTTCGTTCTACTTAGTATGTTGTTCAACGCTGGTTTGGTACCAGGTTATATCATGGTAACTCGTGTACTTCAGCTTGGTGACACTGTTTGGGCCTTGATTGTTCCAATGCTTCTCTCACCATTCAATATTGTTTTGATGCGTTCCTTCTTCAAGAAGACGATTCCCGAAGCTATTCTCGAATCCGCTCGTATCGATGGTGCCAGTGAGGCCCGGATTTTCTTCCAAATCTGTTTGCCATTGTCACTACCAGGTATCGCAACCATCACGCTCTTGACAGCTCTTGGTTTTTGGAATGACTGGTTCAACGCCCTTCTTTACATTAAGAGTGATAACTTGTATCCATTGCAATATTTGCTCATGCAAATCCAACAAAATATGGACTACATTGCAAAAGCAGTCGGCCTATCTGGTCAACTGGGAGTTGCTCTACCGAAAGAAACAGGACGTATGGCTATGGTTGTGGTCGCAACCCTTCCAATCGCGATTCTGTATCCATTCTTCCAACGCTACTTTGTAAAAGGTTTGACTATCGGTGGTGTGAAAGAATAGTACTTATTGAGAAAAAACATTTCTCAGTTCCCAACTTCCCTTGTGTGAAGTTAATACTCTTCGAAAATCAAATTCAAACCGCGTCAACGTCGCCTTGCCGTACCCAAGTACAGCCTGCGGCTAGTTTCCTAGTTTGCTCTTTGATTTTCATTGAGTATAAGATCATTACATTGTTTATAAGTTTAAAAATAAAAAAAAGGAGTTTTTGTCATGAAAAACTGGAAAAAATATGCTTTTGCATCTGCTAGCGTAGTCGCTTTGGCTGCTGGTCTCGCTGCTTGTGGAAACCTTTCAGGTAACAGTAAAAAAGCTGCTGACTCAGCTTCAGGTGAAAAAACTGTTATCAAAATGTACCAAATCGGTGACAAACCAGATAACTTGGATGAATTGCTAGAAAATGCTAACAAAATCATCGGAGAAAAAGTTGGTGCCAAATTGGATATCCAATATCTTGGATGGGGTGACTATGGTAAGAAAATGTCAGTTATCACATCATCTGGTGAAAACTATGATATCGCCTTTGCAGATAACTACATTGTAAATGCTCAAAAAGGTGCCTATGCTGACTTGACTGACTTGTATAAGAAAGAAGGAGCAGAGCTTTATAAAGCACTTGACCCAGCTTACATCAAAGGTAACAGCATTAACGGTAAAATTTACGCAGTTCCAGTTGCAGCCAACGTTGCATCATCTCAAAACTTCGCCTTCAACGGAACTCTTCTTGCTAAATACGGTATCGATATTTCAGGTGTCACTTCATATGAAACACTTGAACCAGTCTTGAAACAAATCAAAGAAAAAGCTCCAGATGTAGTGCCATTTGCGGTTACTAAGAACTTCATCCCATCTGATAACTTTGACTACCCAGTTCCAAATGGACTTCCATTCGTTATCGACCTTGAAGGGGACACTACTAAGATCGTAAACCGTTACGAAGTACCTCGTTTCAAAGAACACTTGAAGACTCTTCACAAATTCTATGAAGCTGGATACATTCCAAAAGACGTAGCAACAAGCGACACTTCATTTGACCTTCAACAAGATACTTGGTTCGTTCGTGAAGAAACAGTAGGACCAGCTGACTACGGTAACAGCTTGCTTTCACGTGTTGCTAACAAAGATATCCAAATCAAACCAATCACTAACTTCATCAAGAAAAACCAAACAACACAAGTTGCTAACTTTGTTATCTCAAACAACTCTAAGAACAAAGAAAAATCAATGGAAGTGTTGAACCTCTTGAACACTAACCCAGAACTCTTGAACGGTCTTGTTTACGGTCCAGAAGGCAAGAACTGGGAAAAACTTGCAGGTAAAGAAAACCGTGTTAAAGTCCTTGATGGCTACAAAGGAAACACTCACATGGGTGGATGGAACACTGGTAACAACTGGATCCTTTACATCAACGAAAACGTTACAGACCAACAAATCGAAGATTCTAAGAAACAATTGGCAGAAGCTAAAGAATCTCCAGCACTTGGATTCATCTTTAACACTGACAATGTGAAATCTGAAATCTCAGCAATCTCTAACACAATGCAACAATTCGATACAGCTATCAACACTGGTACTGTAGACCCAGATAAAGCTATTCCAGAATTGATGGAAAAATTGAAATCTGAAGGTGCCTACGAAAAAGTATTGAACGAAATGCAAAAACAATACGATGAATTCTTGAAAAACAAAAAATCATAAGATCAATTGATTTCGTGTATTCATTCCTAATTCCTAAAAATTGAATCACTGTTTTCCTCAGGCTTATCTGGGGGAGGCAGTGATTTTTTGAAACAAGAGCATAGATATCCGTGTTTTCTTATCACTATTTAACCATTCAGGAAATCTCAAGTACTATTTAGGATTTGGAGTAAGGATTTAGGAAAATATAGCTTATACTAGAGATGTCTCGAGTTTACAAAGGAGAGTTCATATGAAGAAGTATCAACTTTTATTCAAAATAAGTGCAGTTTTCTCTTACCTATTTTTCGTATTTGGTCTTTCTCAGCTGACGCTTATTGTCCAAAATTATTGGCAATTTTCTTCCCAGATTGGCAATTTCGTCTGGATTCAAAATCTCTTGAGTTTGCTATTTAGTGGAGTCATGATTTGGATTCTGGTTAAGACAGGCCACGGCTATCTTTTTCGCATTCCGAGAAAAAAATGGCTTTGGTATTCGATTTTGACAGTATTAGTGGTAGTGCTCCAGATCTCTTTTAACGTTCAGACAGCTAAACATGTTCAGTCAACTGCTGAAGGTTGGGCTGTATTGATAGGTTATAGTGAGACCAACTTTGCTGAGCTAGGTATCTATATAACTTTGTTCTTTCTGACTCCACTTATGGAAGAGCTAATCTATAGAGGATTACTGCAACACGCCTTTTTTAAGCATTCGAGATTTGGCCTTGATTTGCTTCTTCCGTCAATTTTATTTGCTCTTCCTCATTTTTCAAGCCTGCCTAGTTTGTTAGATATCTTCGTCTTTGCAACATCTGGCATCATCTTTGCTAGTTTGACCCGCTATACCAAGAGTATTTATCCATCCTATGCGGTGCATGTGATTAATAATATTTTCGCGACATTACCATTTTTGCTGACTTTTTTACAGAGAGTGTTTGGGTAAATACTGACGCGAGAGTTAGGAATGATAGTTTATCAAATTTATAAGTGAGTTTCAGGAGGTAAATGAGTATGACACTATTAAAATGGTTTGCGGGAGGCAGCGAAAGACGTTGTGAAGCCATGACTATCATAGATCATCTACTAGAAGACATAAAGGATACGTCTCAGCTGACTCTCTTGAAAAATCTTTTAGTAAGTTATAAAAGACGATTAGAGGACGATGGAACTTCTACTCCATTTATTTTGAGTCAAATGAATGTTGACATCTCACGTGTGTTGATTGATAACAAGCTAAGTTTGTCAGAAAGTCAAGCTAGGCAAATCAAAAAATTGAGAGAATTATCTGCGATTCGCTATGGTTACTGATGAAGTGCAGGGATAAGCACCTTTCTACAATTTCCAGTCAAATAAATTGCATTCGCTTTCTCAAGCAGGTATACTAGTATTGTTAGATGAAAAATTCTGAAAATTTAAGAATAGAAAAGAGAACAAATCTTATGGCAAAAGATATTCGTGTCTTACTTTACTACCTTTATACTCCAATTGAAAATGCAGAGCAATTTGCTGCAGACCACTTGGCTTTCTGTAAATCAATCGGCCTTAAAGGCCGTATCCTAGTCGCTGACGAGGGAATTAACGGAACTGTTTCAGGGGATTACGAAACAACTCAAAAATACATGGACTACGTTCACAGCCTCCCAGGCATGGAAGACCTCTGGTTCAAGATTGACGAAGAAAATGAACAAGCCTTCAAGAAGATGTTTGTTCGCTACAAGAAAGAGATTGTCCACCTTGGTTTGGAAGACAACGACTTTGACAACGACATCAACCCACTTGAAACAACAGGTGCTTACTTGTCTCCAAAAGAGTTCAAAGAAGCCCTTCTTGACGAAGATACCGTTGTCCTTGACACACGTAACGATTATGAGTACGACCTAGGACACTTCCGTGGGGCTATCCGCCCAGACATCCGCAACTTCCGTGAGTTGCCACAATGGGTCCGTGACAACAAGGAAAAATTCATGGACAAGCGTGTCGTGGTTTACTGTACAGGTGGCGTTCGCTGTGAGAAATTCTCAGGCTGGATGGTCCGTGAAGGCTATAAAGATGTCGGCCAATTGCACGGAGGAATTGCAACTTACGGTAAAGACCCAGAAGTCCAAGGTGAACTTTGGGATGGGAAAATGTACGTCTTTGACGAGCGTATTGCCGTAGATGTTAATCATGTCAACCCAACTATCGTAGGAAAAGACTGGTTTGATGGAACACCATGTGAGCGTTATGTCAACTGTGGAAATCCATTCTGTAACCGTCGTATCTTGACATCAGAAGAAAATGAAGACAAATACCTTCGTGGATGCTCACACGAGTGTCGTGTTCACCCACGTAACCGCTATGTTTCAGAAAATGAATTGACACAAGCTGAAGTGGTCGAGCGCCTAGCCGCTATCGGTGAAAGCTTGGATCAAGCAGCTACTGTATAAGATTAAACAGTCCTTAGGGGCTGTTTTTCTATGCTTTTTACTAAAAAATCTAAAGTTTGTTTCTGTATCTTTCAGGAAAATAAGGTATACTATATGTAAACGATTTCAAAGGAGTCCAGTTATGACGAAAACATTTTTTATTCCAAATAAACAGAGCATTTTAGGAGAACAGGAAATTTTGACTGCCAAGTCGCTCTTGGCCTTGGTAGATGGTTTGGAGTCACATAGCTATGATACTGTCTATCTCCGTCAGCCTCTTAATCGTCTCGAGTATATCGAGTGTGCGATAGTGGGGCAATCACAATTCCTTTTTAAGGTCAGTTATGCTGATGGTCAAAAGGCTTACCGTGTCGATCTTCCTGACCTACTCACGAAGACAGACTGGCAGATTATCAAATCATTTTTAGATGCTCTGCTTGCTTATACAGGAACTGAGATTGAAGGACTAGATGGTTTTGATTTTGAAGCTTATTTCCAAGCAAGTATTCAAACTCATATTGCAGACGCTGCAGCTCGTTTTACGATTTGCCAAGGAATTTTTAATCCTGTTTTCTTTAGTCATGAGGACTTGAAAAGCTTTGTAGAGGCAGATGGCTTGGCACAGTTTGAAGCACGTGTACGTGCGGTTCAAGAGACCGATGCTTACTTTGCAAGAGTTTCCTTCTATCAGGATGGAGAAGGACAAGTGCATGGCGTTTACCATCTGGCGCAAGGAGTCAAGACAGTTTTACCGAGAGAACCATTTGTTCCTGCTGCCTATATTGAGCAATTGGTGGATAAGGAAGTCCAGTGGGAGATTGACTTGGTTCAAATCACAGGAGACGGCTCTAAACCAGAAGACTATGAAGCCATTGCCCGCTTGGACTATGCAAAATTCCTAGAGTCATTACCATCAGAATCTTACCACCAACTAGATGCCAATCAATTAGAAATACAACCCATCTTAGAAAAAGATTTTAAAGCATTAGCACAAGAAGAGTAAAGCAGAAGCAGGTCAATCGACTTGCTTTTTTGGCATAGAAAAATCCTGCCATGAAAGACAGGATTGAATTTTAAAGAAAGGCCAAGATACGAAGATAATCTCCAATTAGTGCCACTTCAGCTACAAAGAAGAGGAGGATAATCACTCCGTTCACAAGGACAGACAAGAATAACTGATAAAAGGAGTCGGTTTCACTTGCTTGACTTGGTCTTGTAATGATATGGAGACTGGCAAGCAGAATGATTCCAATGCTAATCACACACAAGAGGGCTGTAAATCGAAGGCTGTCAAAGAAGGCAAAGAAACTAGCAATGGCAGTGAGGAAGATTGGAATTGCCAAGAGTTGACTATACTGTTGGAGAACCTTTTCTAGCGTCCAGTCCTTTTCCTGGTGGATAAATCGTCTCACGACGAAACCACCCAAGAGGAATGAAAAGAAGAAGAGTGTTGTTGCTACTAGGATAGAGATAATCGAAAAGAGATTTAATGAAGCAAATTGTTCAGGGAAGTGATTATGCATAGTTGCTATATGTCCATAGTAAGCATGTTTGATGTGGTAGATACTAAAGAAAAAGGAAGATGCAGAAAACAGAATGAGCAAGATAAAGGCTGTATAATTGTGTGTACTACTTGCTTCAAGCTTGCTTGTAGGAGATTTGAGAGCTTCTAATAGCCAAGACCAAAAATCAAGCGCTTGCTCTTTCCATCTATCCGTAGATTTTGGAGCTTGGTCGGGGATATAGGGACTTTCTAAGGATTGACTGATAAGAAGGGGCTCTTTCGTGGTTGGTTTTTGCTGCGGAAGTGCTTCTTGGTTCTCTTCAGCTTTAGTGACTTTTTCTGTTTCTTTAGAAAGATCTTGCTCTTCTTCAGTAGAATCTAATGCTTTCTTTTCTTCTATTTCTGTTCTCGATTCACTGTCTTCAGGCGTTTCAATTTTCTCTTCTTGCTGATTTTCAAGTTCGACTTCAGCTTGAGAGACTTCCTCCTCTACTTGAGTATTTTTTTCAATTGGTGTATCGAGATCGGCTATCGTTTCTTCAGCCTTGTCTGCAACCTCTTGAGCTTGCTCTTCAGGTTTGTTCTTGCTTGTTGTTTTTACAAAATCATTACTTTCAAACCATTCTTGTTTCATGGTAGAACCTCCTTTTTAGTTAGATAAATATGCTTTCATAGTAGCAGATGTAAGCGCTTTTGTCAACGATTTCTAGAAGAAGACTCGTGTTCCTCTGCTTTGAGTAGATAGATATACTGGTCTGCCCTTGCTATGAGTTGATCTTTCACATCAGCTTTTTCTGTTTTATAAGGATTGCTTAAATGTTCATCTCTGTTTTCTTTATTGTTAAATGAACGTCTTCCTTCTCTCACAAAATGAAGAATAGAACCATGTTTTGTTGAAAGATCTAAGTTGATTCTTTGTTTTTCTTCTTCGGAAAGTAGGAGGTTTAGGTCTGTTTTCGCCACCAATTCCACCTTACCGTGTACTTGGATTTTTTCAGCATGGAAGTGATTTTCTGTTGACTCTAGCTGACTATCTGTCAGTTCTGTGCTAAAGATATTGATGATATTTGGTGTTTTGAATTTGCTGTTTTTGATACGACTTCCTTCAATTCGGAGGAGATAACCATTTGTATTGAGAGTTGCATTTTCAAGGCTAGCATTTATGATGGTGGTTTGTCCACGATTGGTTGACACGTTGATCCCTTTTAGACTTCTTCCTTTTGGAACTTGGAGAATAACTTCTTCAAAACGACGAGAGTAGCCACTTGCGATATGGAGAATCCCGCCAATTCCAGAAGAGAGAAACGGAGTTTCAGACAGTTTTTTATCTGTTAGGCTTAGAGTTTTGTCGTTTTGATTCGTAACAAGATCATGGTGAGAAGAGAGTGATGGATGGTAAGAAATGTGGATTTGATCATCCAAAGAGTCTGTGATGGTGAGCGCGTGTTGGTGGAGAGTGATCTCTAGGTTTTCGACTTCCTTACCAAAGGTCAGCTCTTCCATCCGACTATCATAGACAGGTTCCTTGGACATGGCAAGTAGGCTCTTGATCCCGTCAGATTGGATGCCTACAAAGAGCAGGATAAAGCCGATAACAGTAGTCACCACACCAAAAATGAGAAATCCTTTTGTAAACTTACGCATGCTGGTCACCTCTCTTTCCTTTTTTGAGAACAAATTGCACCAGGCGAACAATGAGTAGACCGAAGAAGCGAGCTACATAGGAAATACCTAGTAAGACTAGTGAAGAAGCACCGATAGCCAGTAAACCAGAACCAAAAATCAAGATAAAGGCTGATTTAGCTTGGGCTAAGACAGTGAAACTTTCAACTAAAAATAGGGATCCGCCGATGATACCTAGTATGGAAACCGCAAAGAAAGCCAAGATGACAGTCAAGGCTGCCACAAAGATTGCGAACAGGGACACGAGGATGGCGATTCCCAGAGGAATACCGATGGGGGCTGCAAGGAGAGCTAACAAGGCGATATGCAAAATTTGTCGGTTATTCTTTTGAGCGGGTGCTTCATTGATTTTTTTATCGAGAAGATTGGAGAGAACTTCGTGGGCTGCTTCCTTGGGAGTTCCCAAGCTAGCGATGAGTTCTTCTTCTCCTTCGACTCCAGCATCGTCAAAGAGTTCCCTGAAATAGTCCATGGCTTCAATTTGGTCAGCCTGAGGCAGTTTTTTGAGATAGAGTTCTAGCTGAGTCAGGTATTCAGTTCTTGTCATGGCGGATACTCCCTTCTATGATGCCATTAATGGTGTCTGTATAGAGTGCCCATTCATCTTTTAGGGTCACGAGCTGTTCTATACCACCATTTGTCAAGGAGTAGTATTTGCGCATGCGACCTTGGAACTCTCTAGAATAGGTTGTCAGAAAGCTATTGCCTTCCAATTTTTTGAGAATGGGATAGAGCGTAGATTCTTTGATATTAGCGATAAGCTTAATGGTCTGGCTAATCTCATAACCATAAGAGTCATCCTGCTCCAGTACGGCCAAGATGAGAAATTCAATCAAGGCAGAGGATGTTGGAAAGTACATGGGAAACCTCCTTTTCTAATGTGTAAGATTTTTATATATAATTTTTCTACACATACATTGTACATCTAAATGAAAGCCCTGTCAAGAAATATGTGTAAAAATTTTATATATAAAAAACTCCTAGCCAAAACTAGAAGTTTAGAGGATTTTATCAGCTCTGTCCACTGTAAAGAGGGCCACAGTCATCAGGATATCGACGAGTAAGAGGGCAGCTACAGCTGGTACCCAAGAGTGGAAAAGGTCAAAACTGTAACCAAAGAGGGTTGGCCCAAAGGCTGCTAGGATATAGCCTCCTGTTTGAGATAAACCAGACAATTGTGCAGTCTTTTCAGGGGCGCTTGTCTTGAGTGAAAAGTTGACCATGAGATAGGGGAAGAGGGCGCTGGTTGCGGTTCCGATGAGGAGATGGATGGCAAGCCAGTAAAAGAAATTACCGATTGGGAAAAAGAGCATGGAAATGCCGACCACACCAGCTAGTGAAACCAGAGTGAGCATGAGCTGACGGTTGCGAGTAGACAAGCTGGTTGTCAGGCTTGGGATGGTCATTGAAAAAGGAATGCTAATCAGAGAGAAGATAGAAGTCAGCAAGCCAGCTTCGTGACTGGATAGGCCTGCATGGATGGCCATGGTAGGTAGCCAGGTCATAGCGGTGTAAAAGAGCAAGGATTGAAAACCTGCAAAGACAATCACTGCCCAGACCTGTTTATTACGCATGACCTTTGCTTTGCTTTTTTGTTTGGTTTGTGGAGCCAGTCTGTGATTATAGCGGTGATTAGGTAGCCAGACCAAAAAAGTTGCTAGACAGAGTAGGGTGAGGAGGATGATAAGTCCTTTCCAAGAACTGGCTTGTGTAATAGGCACAGCCAGATAGGAGGCCAGAGCCGTTGCAATCCCCATAGAGGTTACATATAAGGTGGTCAGAAAACCAATCTTCTTTGGTTGATTGGCTTGGATAAGACTAGGAAGCAGAACATTGATGACTGCGATACTTGCCCCAACCATCAAGGTTCCTAGATAGAGCAGGGGTAGATTGATTAGTCGAATGAGAGAACCGATGGTCAAGAAGAAGAGGCTGTAGGTGAAGAGATGCTCCAAGCCGATTTTTTGAGCCAGTCGGGTAGAGAAGAGTGAGAAGAGGGTAAACATGAGGAGAGGAAGGCTGGTCAAGACACCAAGCGAACTAACTTCTACTCCCAGTCCTTGCGAAATATCTCCTAAAATAATGGGTAAAACAGTAAAAGGAGTCCGCAAGGAAACACCAATTAGGATAATACCTGGAACAAAAAAGAGTGATTGCTTTTTCATAAAATACCTCTTCTAGCTGATTTTAATAACAGCTTATTTTAAGGTTTTTTCCTTATAATGTCAAGTAAGGTTTTGGGCTTTCAAGATAAAAATGGGAAAGTCTTGAAAATTATGATAAAATAGTGGAAGGAAATCTATACATTGGAGAAAAACTGTGTCTGAAAAGCAAAAAATCAGCGTATTGATGTCGGTCTATATCAAGGAAAATCCGACATTTTTAAAGGATGCTATTGAGAGTGTTCAAAATCAGACCCTGAAACCGAGCGAATTGGTTCTGGTTGAGGATGGGCCTTTGTCACCTGAACTCTATCAGGTATTAGACCAGGTGGAGGCTGAGTCTGAAATTCCAGTGAAACGCTGTCCTCTTGAGCAGAATCAAGGTTTGGGTCTGGCTCTTCGACAGGGTGTTTTGCAGTGTCAGTACGATATCATCGCTCGTATGGATACGGATGATATAGCTGTTCCAGACCGTTTTGAGAAACAGCTTCAGCTAATGGAGAAGGACAAGCTCGACTTATTAGGTGGACATATTGCAGAGTTTATTGACAATCCTGATGAGATTGTTTCTTACCGTCGTGTTCCAACCCAGCATGCAGATATTGTGACTTATCAAAGGATGAGAAGTGCCTTTAACCACATGACTGTCATGTTTAAGAAGGACATGGTTCTCAAGGCAGGCAACTATGAGGATGGCCTTTATATGGAGGATGACCTCCTCTGGCTCAATATGATTGCTGCAGGAGCCAAGACTGGAAATCTGGATCAAATCTTGTGTAAGGTTCGTGTCGGAGCAGGGATGTTTGAGCGTCGTGGGGGACTGCGTTACCTCAAACTCTATCGTCAAGCTCGTCAGCGCATGCTGAAGAGAGGGCAAATTTCTTACATGGAGTATGCCAAGAGTGTTGCCATTCAGATGGTTGTTGCTCTTTGTCCAGGATTTGTCAGACAGTTTATTTTTATGAAACTGTTACGAAAAAGCAATTAAAAGATTGTAGCAAATCGTAAACTAGAGAAAAAGTGTTATAATAACAATATAATTATTTGACTCTTTTAAGGAGGAGTAAATTTCTATGAATAAAAAACTCACAGATTATGTGATTGATCTGGTGGAAATTTTAAATAAACAACAAAAACAGGTTTTCTGGGGAATATTTGATATTTTGAGTATGGTGGTTTCCATCATTGTATCTTATATTTTATTCTACGGATTGATTAATCCAGCCCCTGTTGACTACATTATCTATACGAGTTTGGCCTTCTTGTTCTATCAATTGATGATTGCATTTTGGGGGTTGAACGCTAGTATTAGTCGTTACAGCAAGATTACGGATTTCATGAAAATCTTTTTTGGTGTGACTGCTAGCAGTATCTTGTCATATAGTATCTGCTATGCCTTCTTGCCCCTCTTCTCCATCCGTTTTATCGTTCTCTTTATCTTGTTGAGTACTTTCTTGATTTTATTGCCACGGATTACTTGGCAGTTAATCTACTCTAAACGCAAAAAGGGAAGTGGTGATGGAGAACACCGTCGGACCTTCTTGATTGGTGCCGGTGATGGTGGAGCTCTCTTTATGGATAGTTACCAACATCCAACTAGTGAATTAGAACTTGTTGGTATTTTGGACAAGGATGCGAAGAAAAAGGGACAAAAACTTGGTGGGATTCCTGTTTTGGGTTCATATGATGAATTGCCTGAATTAGCCAAACGCCATCAAATCGAGCGTGTTATCGTTGCGATTCCGTCGCTTGACCCGTCAGAATATGAACGTATCTTGCAGATGTGTAATAAGCTGGGTGTCAAATGTTACAAGATGCCTAAGGTTGAAACTGTTGTTCAGGGACTTCACCAAGCAGGTGGAGGATTCCAGAAGATTGATATCACAGACCTTTTGGGCCGTCAGGAAATTCGTCTTGATGAATCGCGTCTGGGCGCAGAACTGACAGGTAAGACAATCTTGGTTACAGGTGCTGGTGGCTCAATCGGTTCTGAAATCTGTCGACAAGTTAGCCGTTTCAATCCTGAACGCATTGTTTTGCTCGGTCATGGGGAAAACTCAATCTACCTTGTTTATCATGAATTGATTCGCAAGTTCCAAGGGATTGATTATGTACCAGTTATCGCAGATATTCAAGACTATGATCGTCTCTTGCAAGTCTTTGAAAAGTACAAGCCAGCTATTGTTTATCATGCGGCTGCTCACAAGCACGTTCCTATGATGGAGCGCAATCCAAAAGAAGCCTTCAAAAACAATATCCGTGGAACCTACAATGTTGCTAAGGCTGTTGATGAAGCCAAAGTACCTAAGATGGTTATGATTTCGACAGATAAGGCGGTTAATCCACCAAATGTTATGGGAGCAACCAAGCGCGTGGCTGAGTTGATTGTCACTGGCTTTAACCAACGTAGCCAATCAACCTACTGTGCAGTTCGTTTTGGGAATGTTCTTGGTAGCCGTGGTAGTGTTATTCCAGTCTTTGAACGTCAGATTGCTGAAGGTGGTCCTGTAACGGTAACAGATTTCCGCATGACCCGTTACTTTATGACTATTCCAGAAGCTAGCCGTCTGGTTATCCATGCTGGTGCTTATGCCAAAGATGGAGAAGTCTTTATCCTTGATATGGGCAAACCAGTCAAGATTTATGACTTGGCCAAGAAAATGGTCCTTCTAAGTGGACACACCGAAAGCGAAATTCCAATCGTTGAAGTTGGAATCCGTCCAGGTGAAAAACTCTACGAAGAACTCTTGGTGTCAACCGAACTGGTTGATAATCAGGTTATGGATAAGATTTTCGTTGGTAAGGTTAATGTCATGCCTCTAGAAGCCATCGATCAAAAGATTGAAGAGTTCCGAACTCTCAGTGGAGATGAATTGAAGCAAGCCATTATCGCCTTTGCCAATCAAACCACCCACGTTGAATAAAAAAGAAAAACGCATATTATCAGGTCTTGAAAAACCTTGGTAATATGCGTTTTGTTATGTAGAGACTTACTTTATTTTCTTCTGAAATGGGGTTGTCGCCCAGTCTATGTTATTGAAAATACTCCAAAACTTCTATGGGTTTGTGGGCGATATAATCAGGCTGATAGTTTAGTAGATCTGCTTGTTCTCCAAATCCCCAAGTGACGGCCAATTTCTGAATGCCTGTTTCTTGAGCTCCCAGCATATCAAACTTGGTATCTCCAATGATGATGGCTTGTTCCGGTGCTAGTTGATGTGTCTGCAAGGCTTGGCGAATGACATCTGCCTTATGAGGTGCTTCAGGGCTGGAACCATAAATGTCCTCAAAGAAATGATGGATTCCCAAATTTTTAGTCATATCCTGAGCGGTTGGAGTGTTTTTTGTAGTAGTGATATAAAGAGGGTAATTCTTGGATAGTTCCTGAAGCAACTCTACAATCTGAGGGAAAAGTTGAGCTTCATGGATGCCTTTTGCCTTGTAGTAAGAACGGTATATCTGGACAGCCTCAGAAATTTGGTCTTTGGGAAGGCAGGTCGCAAAACTACTTTCGAGAGGTGGTCCCATAAAACCGCGAATAGTTTTAGCATCAGGGCTAGGTACCCCCAGCTCCTTAAAGGTATAGGTAAAGGCATTGTGAATTCCGATAGAACTGTCAACGAGGGTTCCATCCAGATCGAAAAAGATAGCTGTAATAGAGGTCATGATTTCTCCTATTTTGATAAGTTATTCTCCGAAAATTTCTTTTTGGAGACGACGACCAGTAGGGGTGGCAGCGAGACCACCTTCAGCTGTTTCACGGAAGGCAGTTGGCATGCTTGCTCCTACTTGGTACATGGCATCGATAACTTCATCCACAGGGATTTTAGATTCGATACCTGCCAGGGCCATGTCTGCTGCGATGAAGGCAAAGCTAGCTCCCATGGCATTGCGCTTGACGCAGGGAACTTCGACCAAGCCGGCAACAGGGTCACAGATGAGGCCTAGCATATTTTTAATGACAAAGGCAATGGCCTGACTGGCCTGATAAGGTGTTCCACCGGCAGCTAGAGTCAAGGCTGCAGCACTCATAGCAGAGGCCGAACCAACCTCGGCCTGACAGCCACCTTCAGCACCTGAGATAGAGGCATTGTTTGCGATGACTAGTCCAAAGGCACCGGCAGCAAAGAGAAAATCCAGCTGTTGCTCGTGGCTGAGGTCTAATTTTTCAATAGCAGCAGTGAGAACGGAAGGCAGACAGCCAGCACTTCCAGCGGTTGGAGTGGCACAAACCAAGCCCATTTTGGCATTGTGTTCATTGACTGCAATGGCATTTCGGGCAGCAGAGAGAATCGTGTAATCTGACAGAGTTTTTCCGTTTTTAATGTAGTGATCCAATTTGGCAGCATCTCCACCTGTCAGGCCACTACGAGATTTATTTTCATTGAGACCAAGTTGGACAGAGGCTTTCATGACTTCCAGATTGCGTTCCATGAGAAGGAAGACTTCTTCACGTTCGCGACCGGTCAATTCAAACTCTGTTGTAATCATGAGTTCTGCGACATTTCCTTGAAAGTCCAGATCTGCTTGCTCGACCAATTCTTTGATAGAATAAAACATGCTTCCTCCTATTTAAAGAAATTGACATTGTGGAGATGAGGGATTTTTCGAATTTCTTCGATGGCCTCATCACAGTTGCGACTGTCAACTTCGATAATCATAATGGCTTTTTCACCAGCTTTTTCACGAGTAACATTCATCTGAGCGATATTGATACCATAGCGGGAAAGGGCCTCTGTTACGAGGGCAATCATACCTGGAATATCTTGATGAACAATGATGATAGTCGGTGTATTCATATTGAGAGAGACGGCAAAGCCATTGAGTTCGGTGACCTGAATATTCCCGCCACCGATTGAAATACCAGTTACGCTGATGGTCTTGTGAGCATTTTTGACGGTAATTTTAGTGGTGTTTGGGTGAGGAGCATTGCTGTCTTTCTGAATGGTCCAGACAATCTTGATGCCACGTTTGTGGGCAATCTCCAGACTGTTTGGGATTTCAGGATCATCTGTATCCATACCCAAAATACCTGCAACAAGGGCTAGGTCTGTTCCGTGACCACGATAGGTCTTGGCAAATGAGTTAAAAAGTTGGAATTCGACTTCTGTCGGAGTATCATCAAAAATGGAAGAGACAATCTTCCCAATACGGACAGCACCAGCTGTATGGCTACTAGATGGGCCAATCATAACTGGTCCGATGATATCAAAGACAGATTGAAAACGAAGTGATTTCATCAGTTTCCCCTTATAAAAATTCTTATCTCTATTATATCAAAGAATGAAGGTCTTGGCTTTAATTGTGGATGAAAACCTTTTTACACTACAAATAGCATAAAAAAGCATCTTTTGTAACAAAAAATAGCTTATTTAGGGAAATAAAAAATAATTTTGTAATATTTCTACATAAAAGTGTCAAGAAACGGTAATATTTAAAGGGTATGATAGAACTATAGAAAGAAGGAGAATTTTCAAATATGAAATCAACAACTAAAAAGATTAAAACAACTCTTGCAGGAGTAGCTGCCTTGTTTGCAGTATTTGCTCCATCATTTGTATCTGCTCAAGAATCATCAACTTACACTGTTAAAGAAGGTGATACACTTTCAGAAATCGCTGAAACTCACAACACAACTGTTGAGAAATTGGCAGAAAACAACCACATCGACAACATTCATTTGATTTATGTTGGTCAAGAGTTGGTTATCGATGGTCCTGTAGCTCCTGTTGCAACACCAGCGCCAGCTACTTATGCAGCACCAGCTGCTCAAGATGAAACTGTTTCAGCTCCAGTAGCAGAAACTACAGAAGTAGTAGAAGAAGCAGCACCAGCTGCAAGCGCTCCTGTAGCAGAAGAAACTGTTGCTGCAGCAGAAACTTCAGCACCAGCTGCAACTGTAAGCGGATCTGAAGCAGAAGCTAAAGAATGGATTGCTCAAAAAGAATCAGGTGGTAGCTACACAGCTACAAACGGACGTTACATCGGACGTTACCAATTGACAGATTCATACTTGAACGGTGACTACTCAGCTGAAAACCAAGAACGTGTAGCAGATGCCTACGTTGCAGGACGTTACGGTTCATGGTCAGCTGCTAAAAACTTCTGGCTTAACAACGGCTGGTATTAAGAAATAACGAACAGAATAATATGAAAAGGTCGAGGAAATCCCTCGACTTTTTTATATTTCTTTCGGTTGATAATAGGTCTCCACTTCTTTTTTGAGAAAGGCCAGCATAGAAGTTTCCTCGGTCAGCTCCAGAAGGGAGAACCCTTTTTGGATAAATTTAGCATCATTCCTACAAATCCCAATACGGACATAGCAGATAGCAAGCATATCGTAGCTTTTTTTGTTCTTGGCATCCTCCAATAAAGTGTAGCAGATTTGTTGACACATGTTTTTGTCTTGATGGTATAAGTAAATGGTGGAAAGATTGAGTAGGATTGTCATTCGCAAGTCATGTAAATGTTGATAGTTTTTATAGACTTCTAAGCGTTGCAAGATTTTTTCAGTGATGAGATGGAGGTGTTCAATAGGAAAGCTGAAAAGGATGGTATTGAGGATTTTTAGGTCGCTTTCATACCATGTATCTTGTTTTTCAATTTTTTCCCAAAGTTTTTTGACAGTTTGTTTCACTTGGTCTGACAGTTGCTCTGTACCATGTTGACAGATATGAATGACAACTTCAAGCATATCCCGGATTTCTTCTATAGGCAAATCGTGATGGGTCTTGAGATAGTTTTGGCATGTTTCAAAAAAATCAACTAGACCACTGCCACCAATGATGGAATTCATATTGAGATAAGTTTGCATGATTTCTGTCCGTTGGCTCGGCTGATAGAGATGACAGATGTAGTCAAATTCTTCAAAGCTCATATTCATTTGCCGAAGAAGAAAATCCATATTTTCATATTTAGGAGTTGCCTTACCACTTTCAATCTTTGATAGGCTGGTTCTTGAGAGGACATTCCCACAGACCTCTTCTTGGGTTAAGCCTTTTGACTCACGTATTTCTTTATAGACCTTTCCAAAATCGTAGCGCATGATTTTCTCCTTTTCGTGAAAAAAGTTAACAAACAATAAAATCCTATTAAAAATATTGTATCATAGTAATATAAAAAGTAAAAAAGAAAGCTAAAATAAGTTTGGTGTAATTTTAAAATGGGCTTAACGGTACTATGATGTAGCTAGAAAAGGGATGGAAGAATGTCTAAAAATAAGGAGCTTTTTCGAGTAGTCATGATATTTGTGATAGGAACCATCCTAATTTTAATGACACCAGCCTTCTTTAAAGTTGTTATGGAACTATTTTCAAAATAGATAGGCCTCTGTTTTAGGCGGAGTAGTGAATCAGGAGGTTAAGTGATGAACTACAATTTAAAATATCTCTTATCAGGAATATTTGTTATAGTCTTTATAGGTTTCCTAGTCTGGATGCGTTATTTTAATCAGAGGAAGGAAGAAGAGCATTCGGATGTGTCTTTTGAAGCGAGATTAGACAGTGAGGTCAAGGCCTTATATAAACAACTAGGATTGGGTGAGGAGCCTCACTATTTCTTAGCTTATCGCTACCTACATCCCTGGTTTAATTTGACGATTTTACCACCAACAGTTGAAATTTTCTTAACTAAAATAGCATTGGTGATGGTGACCCCAGACGAACTGCTGATAAGAAATCTTGGGAATGGGATGACTTTCATCAGTGAGCATCATCGTGATTTGCGACAAGGACTTATCCGCATTCCAAAATCAGAAATGAAAGAATTTGAGATTCGCAACTGGAAAAGAGCCTTTGTATTTGGAGACTTTTTGACGATTAAAACAAACCAACATAGCTATTATTTGCAGGTTAGAGATGATGGACTTCAAAAAGGAAGTCTTTCTACCAAACACTTCTCCGACTTGAAACGACAAGATTTTCTCGGATTGTTGACAGATAAAAGAACATTCTGATTGACAATTGCCCTAGTTGTTTATTGTAAACTTTACAAATGAGCTGTAAACACTAGAATCCATTCTGAAAGGCAATTCCTATGAAAAATAAAATTTTAATCATTGTTTATATTTTAGCCTCGCTAATCATCAGTTTTATAATCTTTTCACTTTTGCATATTGATTTTAAATGGTGGACAACTCTGGCTATAAGTGCAGGATTTATTTACACATACTTAAAATTTAGTAAAAAATAAAAAGTACCTGCACCTATCTCGCTTTCGTCTCTTCACGGGAGGTATCTCTATGAAAAAAATCAGTCATCTTTGTATGTTTCTGCTGTTGCTGTGTACCACTTTTTTTGTTTTTAATGTAAACTACACACGTGAAGCGGTTCGGATTCGGGAAATGGGAAAGACTGTAGATTCTTTGGATTTGTATTTGAAAGATATTAACGAACCTGCAGCGTCTGTTCTTCGATTTTTTGAGGATGTATCAAAGGAGTACAAGGTCTCCATCATCAAAACAGACAGTGGTGATGAGGTAATCAAGTCTGGTGTTTTTGATAAAGATACTTTCCCCTACCAAGAGTTTGGGATTTCTTCTCTTGATTTTACCACAGATGGTGAAGGAGTCTACAGTAATAAAGAAATTTCTAATAAACTTGGTACGATTCCGACCTTTCTAAAAGCCAAGTCTATTCAGGTTATGACTTTTCAAACCTATATCAAGGATACATCTCGTAGTTTAAATGGTCGCTATACGATAACTTCTACACAAGAGATGGATAAGGATAGGATTGTACAGAAATGGAGCGATTTTTTCAAGATAGACCAGGCTACCTTGCTAGAGCCTACCTATAAAAGTGCAGTGGAAGTCATAAATCGAGATTTGCTTTTATCTGCCATTGTTTTTGTCTTGGCTATTTTACTTCTTGTGTTAGTAACAGTTTATCAGCCGATGATGGAGATGAAACGAGTGGGGGTTCAAAAGTTACTTGGTTTTCAAAGCAGGGCGATTTTAGCTGGTTTTGTAAAGACTAATTTTTATCTTCTCTTGGGTGGAAGTCTTATCATTGACTTGGGGCTATTTTTAGTGCTGGACTACAGACCAAAACTTCTGTTCCCAAGTTTACTCTTATCCCAATTTCTGCTTTTACAGTTGTATTTGTTCATCAGTTGGCTGACCTACCTGATGGTTCAAAAAATGACAGTCAGCTCCATGTTGAAAGGTTTTTCATCTGTCAAACTTGGTCTAATCTTCAATTATGTGATGAAAATAGGGACAACTATTTTACTGACGGCCTTACTGATTGGGGTAGGCAGAAGTCTAGAACAAGAAAACAAAGAACTTGCTTATCAGCAACAGTGGGTAAGCCAAGGGAATTACTTGACCTTAGAAACCTTCCAACTCAATGATAACCTGTGGCAAGAAGAGCTAGCAGGGTCAGGGAAATCTACAGATTATTTCTACCAATTTTATCAAGATTTGCTAGCAAAAATACAAGTAAATTATGTGCGAAGTGCGAGTCTTCCTATCAAACCAGTCATCAAAGCAGAACAAGTGCAGCACTACCAACTGCCTGATAAGGTAGATGTTTACTATGCTAATAGCAATTTTCTAAAGAGCAAGGGATTCAAGTTACCAGATACCAGCACTAAAAAAGTTATTTTGATGCCAGCCAGTGCCAAAGGACAAGAAGGCAAGAATCAGTTCTTGGGAAAATCCATCGCCTATCTTTCGATGAGGTATGAAGATCAGCAAAAGCAAAGGATAGAAGATATGGATGTAGAAATTGCCTACTATGAAGGAGATTGGTCTTTCTTCCCTTATAACAATGAGCGAAAGGAAAATCTCCACAATCCAATCATTAGTCTGGTAAATGATCAAGACATGATGTGGGAAGAAAAGACTCGCTTGTCAACGACAGGTTTAAACAATCCGATGAAAGTTGAAAATACAGAACAAAATCAAAAAGTGATTACGGAGTTAGTTGAGAAATTATCAGATGGGAATTATTTAAAATTTTCATCGATTCAAGCCATTCAACAAGAGAAAGTAGATTCTTATCGAGATGCAGTTCGAAATCTTAATATACTCTTTGCTTTGTTTGGTCTCCTTAGCATGATGATTTCCTACTTCTTACTAGTAACAACTTTCTTATTGAAGCGAATAGATATCATTACCAAGAAGTTTATGGGGTGGAAACTGGTCGATCGCTACAGAGCTCTCTTAGTTCTGCTCTTGTTGGGCTATAGTCTGCCTCTTCTAATATTGATTTTCTTTGCCCATGCGCTCCTGCCACTTCTACTGTTTGCAGGTTTTACATGTTTGGATATACTATTTGTGTTAGCCTTGGCTTCTAGGATGGAGAAAAGAAGTCTAGTAGAGTTATTGAAAGGGGGCATCTTATGATTGAGTTGGAAAATATTACCAAAACCATTGGGGGAAAAGTGATTTTGGATCACTTGTCTCTTAGGATTGATCAGGGGGATTTGGTAGCCATTGTTGGTAAGAGTGGTAGTGGTAAGTCGACCTTGTTAAATTTATTAGGTTTGATAGATGGTGATTATAGCGGACGGTATGAGATTTTTGGCCAGACAAATCTAGCGGTCAATTCTGCTAAGTCGCAAACAATAATCCGTGAACATATCTCTTATCTGTTTCAAAATTTTGCCCTGATTGATGATGAAACGGTCGAGTACAATCTCATGCTGGCACTGAAATATGTGAAATTGTCCAAGAAAGACAAGCTCAAAAAGGTGGAAGAGATTTTAGAGAGAGTAGGTTTGTCAGCTACTTTGCATCAAAAGGTTTCCGAGTTGTCTGGTGGGGAGCAACAACGAATTGCAGTTGCTAGAGCCATCTTAAAACCCAGCCAGCTGATTTTAGCCGATGAACCAACAGGTTCTCTGGATCCTGAAAATAGAGATTTGGTCTTGAAGTTTCTCTTAGAGATGAATCGCGAGGGGAAAACAGTTATTATTGTGACCCACGATGCTTATGTAGCCCAACAATGTCATCGGATCATTGAATTGGGCGAGGGGAAATGAGTTAGCTCTGCTTATTTTGACTGACTGAATACTCATGTTTCCCCACAGATAAATAGCATCAATAGGCCTAGGAATGAAATTTTTATGTAGTTTTCCTAGGTTTTTAAGGAACAACTTGGCCATGTCCTAGATAAACTGGCTCATCTCAAAGGTGTTTTATTAGACTTGGCGGAAAATCATGTGGAGACGATCATGCCGGGCTATACCCATCTGCAACATGCTCAGCCTATTAGTTTTGCCCACCACCTGATGGTTTACTACAATATGTTTCAAAGAGATAGTGAACGTTTTGAATTTAACCAGAAGCATACAGACCTATGCCCTCTAGGTGCGGCAGCTTTGGCAGGAACGACTTTCCCCATTGATCGCCAATTGTCTAGCAATTTGCTGGAGTTTAAGCAACCTTATACAAATTCTTTGGATGCTGTTAGTGACCGCGATTTTATCTTAGAATTTCTATCCAACGCCAGCATACTCATGATGCATATGAGCCGTTTTTGCGAAGAAATAATAAATTGTTGTAGTTTTGAGTACCAATTCATTACCTTGTCAGATACGTTTACAACAGGTTCCTCTATTATGCCCCAAAAGAAAAATCCAGATATGGCTGAGTTGATTCGAGGAAAGACTGGTAGAGTTTATGGGAATCTGTTTGGACTATTGACAGTCATGAAGTCCTTGCCTTTAGCTTATAATAAGGATTTGCAAGAGGATAAGGAAGAGATGTTTGATACGGTCGAAACGGTTGAAACGATTTTAAATTCCTTTGATGTATTGGCAGGTATGTTATCCAGCTTGCAGGTAAACAAGGAAAAAATGCAAGAATCTACAGAGAGGGACTTTTCAAATGCAACTGAGTTAGCAGATTATTTGGCAGGGAAAGGTTTGCCATTTAGAGAAGCTCATGAGGTTGTAGGAAGATTAGTGCTAGACTCTATCAAGTCTGCTAAAAATATTCAAGATTGGAGTCTGGAGGAATTGCAAACCTATCATTCCCTCATTGCCGAGGATATTTATGTCTACTTGCAACCTAAAACTGCTGTTCAAAGACGAAATTCTATGGGTGGTACAGGATTTGTTCAAGTGAAATACCAGATTGCAGTTGCTAAGAAAGCGAATAAAGATTTAAAAAGTTGATAAGCAGTAAAAATAAAGGCGCAAGCTTATTTTCATAATAAAGCAGTGTGAGCTTATTTTGTGATTTTTATCCGTTTTGTAATGATTTTTTGTCTACTATGTAGGATGGATATAAACTCAATTTCAGAAGAAATGAAGTAAATCTTTCCACAATAAAACGCATATTATCAAGGTTTTTGTGTACTAACCCCCAAAAGTTAGATTTTTTCTGTCTAACTTTTGGGGTGCAGTTCATTGTCTACCTGATACTATGCGTTTTTATGATTTCAAATCTTTTTTGGCCAGTCTTTTTCTTAAGGATTAACGCTGACCGAATGATGTAACTCCACCACCTAAACTAGCGAGATCATCACTGTTTGTTGTGGGAACTTCAGCATTGTTACTATTGGTATTAGTCTCTGCTTGAGCTTCTGAAGTATTAGCTGCTTGATTTTGTGTACTTGCCACATTATTTCCGCTGCTGCCAGTACTATCAGATGAAGGTTGTTCGCTTGCAGGCGCTTGTGAACTGTATCTGCTCCCATTTGACTCAGTATAGGTTGGAGTGTAGCTCCCTCCTCCTGAAGAATAGGTTTCTCTTTCCCCCTCGCTACTAGTCGCTCCTGTTTCTTTTTTGTCAGTCTTTTGTCCTTCTTTTTTGGTCAAGACTTCAACTTGCTTTTGGAATTTAGAAATTAGTTCTTGGATGGGTTTTATTTTTTCATCAATAGTGGCTTGTTCGCTTGTGGAGTTGACACTTTTAATGATTCCTAGTATTTTTTGTAAGGAAGTGATGGCTGTTTCAAGTGCTTGTTTATCTTCAAACTGACTATCGGATTCCTTTATATCCATTTTTAAAGCTTTTTCAGTATAATGATTTGTGATTTTATCGGCAGTAGTAGCAAGAAAGTCTGCTAATGTTTGCTTGCCTTCGTCAGTGTTTGGCTTCAATTCTTGAATTTTTTTCCAATCCTCTATAATTGTTTCAGAATCGATATTAAAATCTTTGATGGCTTTTTTTACTTGTTCGACATCTTGTTCATTTTTTTGCCGTTTGAAGAAAGCAATATTGCCTCGTTCTGTTAAGATGTTTTCTTGATGAATGACTAAACCTATTAAAAGTCCAAGACTTGCGACAATGATAATAGTAAAAATGGTGTTTTTTGATTTTAGAATATCTTTGTAGTTTTTCACAATCGTTCTACGTACATGGATGGTAGTATCTTTAAGGGATCATGTACGTATTCCTCCTCATTACAGTATATCATTTTTAGTTTATTTTATAAATAAGATAATAAGCAGTAGAGGGATTAAGCTATAAATTACCCTCTTTTTAAACAATTATATATGTATTTACAGAGAGGATTGTAGATTATCAGCCTCTTTCTTGTCTTCTCCAACCAAGCATGTTATAATGAATACTGCTCAAGCGACCTTCAATCGTTAAAGCACACACGACCTTCAATCGTGAATAAACGAATAGATGGGAGACTTACCATGAGTGATAACTCTAAAACACGTGTTGTCGTGGGGATGAGTGGTGGTGTTGATTCGTCGGTGACGGCTCTCTTGCTCAAGGAGCAGGGCTACGATGTGATCGGTATCTTCATGAAGAACTGGGATGACACAGATGAAAACGGCGTCTGTACGGCGACCGAAGATTACAAGGATGTGGCTGCGGTGGCAGACCAGATCGGCATTCCTTACTACTCTGTCAATTTTGAAAAAGAGTACTGGGACCGCGTTTTTGAGTATTTCCTAGCGGAATACCGTGCAGGACGCACGCCCAATCCAGATGTTATGTGCAATAAGGAAATCAAGTTTAAGGCCTTTTTGGACTATGCTATGACCTTGGGGGCAGACTATGTGGCGACTGGCCATTATGCCCGGGTGGCGCGTGATGAGGACGGGACAGTTCACATGCTTCGTGGCGTGGACAATGGCAAGGATCAGACTTATTTCCTCAGCCAACTTTCGCAAGAACAACTCCAAAAAACCATGTTCCCTTTGGGACATTTGGAAAAGCCTGAAGTTCGCAGACTAGCAGAAGAAGCAGGACTTGCGACTGCTAAGAAGAAAGACTCGACAGGGATTTGCTTTATCGGAGAAAAGAACTTTAAAAACTTTCTCAGCAACTACCTGCCAGCTCAGCCTGGTCGCATGATGACTGTGGATGGTCGCGATATGGGCGAGCATGCAGGTCTGATGTACTATACGATTGGTCAGCGTGGAGGTCTCGGTATCGGTGGGCAACACGGTGGTGACAATGCCCCTTGGTTCGTTGTCGGAAAAGACCTAAGCAAGAATATTCTCTATGTCGGCCAAGGTTTCTACCATGATTCGCTCATGTCAACCAGCCTAGAGGCTAGCCAAGTCCACTTTACTCGTGAGATGCCAGAGGAATTTACGCTAGAATGTACGGCTAAATTCCGCTACCGTCAGCCTGATTCTAAGGTGACCGTCCATGTCAAAGGAGACAAGGCAGAGGTTATCTTTGCAGAACCGCAACGCGCGATTACACCAGGACAGGCAGTTGTCTTTTACGATGGCGAAGAGTGTCTCGGTGGTGGTTTGATTGACAATGCCTACCGCGATGGACAAGTTTGTCAGTACATTTAGATTGACAAATTTTCTCAATTTGCTACAATAATAAAAGCAATAGAAATGATGGTCAAAGCTCATGGATGTTGCAGGCTTTTTTGTCCTGCACTTCTTTGGAGTTTTGACTGTTTTTGTGTCGTTTAAGGGAAAGGACAAGAATGATTCAACAAGACTTTCGAACAAAAACAGGAAATACAGTTTTTGGAGTTCGGGCGACAGCCTTGATTATCCAGAATCGCAAGCTTCTAGTCACCAAAGACAAGGGCAAGTATTACACTATCGGTGGTGCGATCCAAGTTAACGAAAGAACGGAAGATGCGGTAGTCCGTGAAGTGAGGGAAGAATTGGGTGTCAAAGCTCAAGCTGGGCAACTAGCTTTCGTGGTTGAAAATCGTTTTGAACAGGACGGTGTTTTCTATCACAATATCGAGTTTCATTATCTGGTGGATTTGCTTGAAGATGCCCCATTGACCATGCAGGAAGATGAGAAAAGTCAGCCCTGTGAGTGGATTGATTTGGATAAACTTGAGGATTTCCAGTTAGTTCCAGCCTTTCTAAAAACAGCCTTACCAGATTGGGACGGCCAACTAAGACACATTCATCTTGAGGAATAGGAGAGAAATATGACTTATAATTTTACTGAAGAATACGATATTATTGTAATTGGTGCGGGACACGCTGGGGTCGAGGCTTCCTTGGCCGCTAGCCGTATGGGCTGTAAGGTCTTGCTTGCGACTATCAACATTGAAATGCTGGCTTTCATGCCTTGTAACCCCTCTATCGGTGGTTCTGCCAAGGGAATTGTTGTGCGTGAAGTTGATGCCCTCGGTGGCGAGATGGCCAAAACCATTGACAAGACTTACATCCAGATGAAGATGCTCAACACAGGGAAGGGGCCAGCTGTCCGTGCCCTTCGTGCGCAAGCTGATAAGGAACTTTACTCTAAGGAAATGCGCAAGACAGTTGAAAATCAAGAAAATCTGACCCTTCGTCAAACCATGATTGATGAGATTTTGGTGGAGGATGGCAAGGTTGTCGGTGTGCGTACAGCGACCCATCAAGAGTATGCTGCCAAGGCTGTTATCGTGACGACAGGAACAGCCCTCCGTGGGGAAATTATCATTGGAGACCTTAAGTATTCATCAGGTCCTAACCACAGCCTGGCTTCTATTAACCTTGCTGACAATCTCAAGGAACTGGGCCTCGAAATCGGTCGTTTCAAGACAGGAACCCCTCCACGTGTCAAGGCCTCTTCAATCAACTACGACGTGACAGAGATTCAGCCAGGAGACGAAGCGCCTAATCATTTCTCATACACTTCACGTGATGAGGACTATGTCAAGGACCAAGTGCCATGCTGGTTGACCTACACCAATGGTACAAGTCATGAAATTATCCAAAACAACCTCCACCGTGCGCCTATGTTTACAGGTGTGGTCAAGGGAGTGGGACCTCGTTACTGTCCGTCGATTGAAGACAAGATTGTGCGCTTTGCGGACAAGGAACGTCACCAACTCTTCCTTGAGCCAGAAGGGCGCAATACTGAGGAAGTCTATGTCCAAGGCCTCTCAACCAGTTTACCTGAAGATGTGCAACGTGAACTTGTTCATTCTATCAAAGGTTTGGAAAATGCAGAGATGATGCGAACAGGTTATGCCATTGAGTATGACATGGTCTTGCCACACCAGTTGCGTGCGACTCTGGAAACCAAGAAAATCTCCGGACTTTTCACTGCTGGTCAGACCAATGGAACGTCAGGTTACGAAGAAGCTGCTGGCCAAGGGATTATCGCGGGTATCAATGCGGCTCTGAAAATCCAAGGCAAGCCTGAATTGATTTTGAAGCGCAGTGATGGTTATATCGGGGTGATGATTGATGACTTGGTGACCAAGGGAACCATTGAACCCTACCGTCTATTGACCAGTCGTGCTGAATACCGTCTCATTCTCCGTCATGACAATGCTGATATGCGTTTGACAGAGATGGGACGCGAGATTGGACTTGTGGACGATGAACGTTGGTCTCGATTTGAAATCAAGAAAAATCAATTTGATAATGAGATGAAGCGCCTAGATAGTATCAAACTCAAGCCAGTCAAGGAAACAAATGCCAAGGTTGAGGAGATGGGCTTCAAGCCGTTGACAGATGCAGTGACAGCCAAGGAATTCCTTCGCCGTCCAGAAGTTTCTTACCAAGATGTGGTGGCCTTCATCGGACCAGCTGCAGAGGACTTGGATGACAAGATTATCGAATTGATTGAAACAGAAATCAAGTACGAAGGCTATATTTCCAAAGCCATGGACCAGGTTGCCAAGATGAAACGCATGGAAGAAAAACGCATTCCAGCCAATATCGACTGGGATGATATTGATTCTATCGCGACAGAAGCCCGTCAGAAGTTCAAACTTATCAATCCAGAAACCATCGGCCAAGCCAGCCGTATTTCGGGAGTAAACCCAGCAGATATTTCTATTTTGATGGTGTATCTGGAAGGTAAAAATCGTAGTATTTCTAAAAATCAAGAAAAGAAAGCATAGAAAAAACAGCTCCGAAAACGGGGCTGTTTTATGATTTATTCTTCATCTGGTGTGAGGATCATTGGGATGATAATCGGTTCACGTTCTGTATTTTCATAGAGGAAGGGGCGAATAGCGT
>CAUQIK010000004.1:0-71242 GCA_963518035.1 uncultured Streptococcus sp.
TTGGTTCGATAAACTGATGATACATAGGTTTAACCACACCTAAGTACTGGTCAATGACGCTATCAAGGCTACGGCCACGCTCTTCCATATCACGCTTGATACGACGAATAATGCGCACATCATCATCCGTATCCACAAAAATCTTGATATCCATCAAATCGCGCAGACGCTTGTCCTCCAAGACCAAAATCCCCTCAACGATAAAGACATCTTGAGGCTCTTGACGATAGGTCTTACTGCTTCGTGTATGCTCTGTATAGTCATAAGTCGGGATGTCCACCGGACGCCCTGCCAACAATTCCTTAATCTGCTCGATCATCAAGTCTGTATCAAAGGCAAAAGGATGGTCGTAGTTGGTTTTGACACGCTCTTCAAAGGTCAAATGAGACTGATCCTTGTAGTATGAATCATGCTCAATCATGGAAATCTTTTCATCAGGAAAGTGAGATAAAATGGCTCTTGAAACACTGGTCTTACCACCACCAGAACCACCTGTCACTCCGATAATGATTGGTCTATTTTGCATGCTATCCTCCGTTTTTTTATCCGTCGTCTATTCTATCACATTTTTTGCAAAATTTATAGTCTGATTTGGATAGTCTAGGGGAAACAACACTCCCTACACCTCAGTTAGACTAGCTAAAAACCTTCCTTGGCTTGTAGAGATTGTCCCGTTTTTCTAAAATTGCTAACAATGTATCTCCTTCAAAAGCAGCTAATTCCTTATCCGACTGCTCTAGCTCGATAAAACGACCAAAGCGCACTTCTGTAGCCTCTTCTGGACTTAGGAAAACTTTGACAAGGTCCCCTGTCCCAATCTCTAAAGGATGGAGAAAATCTAATTGCCCAACCTCTACTTTTTCAGCAATTTCTTCCAAGGTAAGAGCATCCTCCAGTTGCAAACCAGCTGCACTAGTACGAGTTAACTGAGACATATGAGCCGCGTAGCCCAATTTTTCTCCCAAGTCAACCGACAAGGTACGGATGTAAGTCCCCTTACTGCATTTCACACGGAAAGTAAAACGTGCAAGATGACCCTCATAAGAAATCGGACTTGTTCGATCAAATTGATAAATGGTCACCTGACGTTCTGGACGCTCTACTTCCTGACCAGCACGTGCATACTCATAGAGCTTGCGACCATTAACCTTAACCGCAGAGTACATAGGCGGAATCTGGGTAATAGGCCCAGTCAAGCTCGCAATTACTTCATCAACAAGCTTTTCATCCAATGGCGATAAAACAGGCGTCTCTGCGACCACTTCCCCACTGGCATCCTCAGTCGTCGTGGAATAGCCCAGAGTGATTTCCCCCTCATAGACCTTGCCCTCGTCCTGCATAAACTCGACCATGCGGGTTGCCTTGCCCACCGCAATAGGCAAAACACCCACCACATCCGGATCCAAGGTCCCACCATGACCAATCTTCTTGGTTCCCAAAATCTTACGCAGTTTAAAAACCGCATCATGCGAGGTCATCCCCGCTTCTTTTTTTAAGTTGATAATACCGTTCATTTTTGCTTTCTAATTTCCTTTTCACTTTACATCAACATATTCTATTTTAGACAGATTTTAAAACTATATCAGCTCATTTTTCTAAATATTTTTTCGCTTCCTGAACATAAAAGAGTTCTGGATTTTCATGGGCTATACTTTCAAACAAACTACGGGCACGAGCTTCATCTCCTTTTAATTGGGCATTGAGAGCGCCGTAATAAGAAAACACGATTCGAGCTAGCTTACTTTCTGGTTCAGTAATGTCGAAGTAGTCGTTCGCTTCTTTATTGAACACAATATCTTTTATGGCTTGGGCTTGAGCAACAAGTGTAGCTTTGCCTCCTTTAAAATCTGGTGCCTTGGACAATTGTTCCTCAAAGAAAGCAATATCTTGCGCATCTTGAAGATGAATGGAAACTGTTAATAGTTCAAAGCTTGATATTAAAAACGCAGGGGTTCTGAATCTCTTCCAAATTTTTTTCAAATCATATTTGGACATATTTTCCTTGGCAGCTTGAAAATCTCCTTTTAAATAAGCCACTCGACCTTGGATAATTTGGTAATTCTCACGATATGTTGCCCTAAAGGGCTTAATAGATTTTTCTGATTGAACTCTTAACATGTCTACATAGAGCTTAAGATCAATAGAATCGTGTAACACTAGAACAATAACTTTTCTAGATACAAATCTTAAATAAAATACAAAGCCGAGAACTAAAAAGACAATAACTAATAATATGAATCCCAATATTTCCAAATTGCTTTGAAATACTAAGCATACTGCCATCACATCCAAAACAAGTCCAATAATTGAGCAAATTAGAATAGTCCTATCAAGTTGTAGAAGAGTGTTTTCTGTCGCTGAACCAACTATTTTTTTTACTAATCTCATATATTACCCTCATTTCACTAATTCTAAATACTTCTTCGCTTCCTGAACATAAAAGAGTTCTGGATTTTCATGGGCAATGCTTTCAAACAAACTACGGGCACGAGCTTCATCTCCTTTTAGCTGAACATTGAGAGCCCCGTAATAAGAAAACATGATTCGAGCTAGCTTATTTTCTGGTTTGGTGGTGTCGAAGTAGTCGTTTGATTTTTTATTGCAATAGATATCAACAATAGCCTTTAAACTCAAAATTTCTTCCTGATATTTTAAAATTTGCGATTGAACATTACTTGTTAGTTCTTCAATTTCTACTATTAATTCTTGCAATTCTAAACAATCATTCAAATGAACCAAGTTTAGGATGCTATAATACTTGATATGAAATATATAGTAGAGATTTTTGGATTTTTTTAGATTACTATTTTTTATTTTATTCAGCAATTCTAAACTATCTTGGAAGTATCCTCTATAAAAGGATACTCTTGCATTTGCCAAATATTTTGGAAGAATCTGAACATTTCTATTTAAAGAATTTGCATCAGCTCTAGCAACTATATCCTGATACTTTGTTAAATTGATATCTTCAAATAAAATATCAATTAAAGCCTTATCAAGTAATAGTTTAGATAGAAGAATAAACAATATAAGAAGGACAAGAAATACTGTTAATAGCTTTGTATAAACAGTCGATGAATGGTTAAAAATATAGACATAAACCATTACTGTTGAAAACACTAAAAAATACAGCAAATATTTAAATATAATTTTAAGAAAAATTAATTCTATTTTATCAGCTGACCATGTTCTAATAATTTCTATAGCTCTTTTCATATAAATTCCTGTTTCTAAGGTAATACTACTCCCCCTTCAATGCTTCAAACTTAGCCTTCATAGTTGGATTCTTCCGAGTCAATTTTTTGACGGAAACGTCTTCCAGTTTATTATTAGCTAAACGAAGTTGATTTTCAGAAGTTGTCAAGAATTTCTTAACCTCTTCCATCCGTTTTATGGCCTTGTCAATTTCATCGATAGCTTTGCCAAAGTTAGTCGAAGCTGAATTATAGTTCTTAGCAAAGGCCTGTTTAAAGGCATCCAAGTCTTCCTCAAAATGCGTAATGTCTATATTTTGCTCGCGAACTAAGGCCAACTCCTGCTTGTATTTTAAGGAATTAAGAGCAGCATTACGCAAGAGCCCAATCAACTGGATAAAGAATTGAGGACGAACCACATACATCTTTTCATACTCGTGGCTGACGTCAACAATCCCTGTGTTAAAGTAGTCATTATCTGCTTCTAACATGGTCACCAAAACGGCATACTCACAGTTCTTCTCCAGACGGTCCTTGTCCAATTCCTTGTAAAAATCTGCATTCTTGTGCTTCTTCTCTGTTCCGTCAGCTTCATTTTTCATCTCAAACATGATGGAAATGATTTCGACCCCATTTTCATCACATTCACGGAAGATAAAGTCCCCCTTAGACCCACGCGCAGAAACCTTGTTATCCTTCTCAAAGTAGGCATTTGGAAAGGCAAAACTACGGACCTTGTTAAACTCACTCTCTGCGTACTGTTCTAGGCTTTCCCCGATAGCTTTTGTAGATTGTTGAGCCTTAAAATTCTTATAAAACTCGACTTGTTCACTAGCTGCCTTGAGTTGAGCTTCGTAGTTTTGCTTAACTGAAGCAAGAGAGAGTTCGTTTTCTTTTTCTTGCAAGAGAAGCTGATTTTTAACCTGGTCTCGTTCTTTTTCTAGGTCAGAGAGGGTCTTCTGTAGTTGATTTTCATGTTCCAAACGCAAGGTGGCCAATTGGTTTTCCAAGGCCTGTACTTCCTTGTCCTTAGCCAATAAGGCCTGATGGCTTGTCTGTTCAACCTCTTTCTTGGCCAATTCTTTTTCTGTATCAAAGTTTTGGATTTGACTCTGTAATTGAGCAATTTCTTGGTCTTTTTGAGCTAGTTTAGACTGTTGTTCATTCATGGCCTTTTGCTCAGCCAAGGCCAGTTCCTGCTTCATCCGATCGTGCAATTCCTTATCAAACTCTGCTGTTCTCACTTGGGATAAAAGTTCAGCATACTGACTTTCATTTACTGTAAAGACTTCCTCACAGTTGGGGCATTTGATTTCGTTCATATCATTCCTCTTTCTAGACTTCTTTATCCATTATATCATGCCTGAGGGAAAATCAAAAACAGCGAGTCGAAACCCACTGTTTATCTTCTTTTTCTTTAAATTTTTTCCAAGGCCAAGCGCAAGTCTTCAATCAAATCATCTACATTTTCAAGTCCAATAGACAAGCGGATTTGGTTTGGTGTGACTCCTGCTGCTTCTAGATCTTTTTTTGACAATTGACCGTGAGTAGTTGTTGCTGGATGGACAACAAGCGATTTAGCATCTGCCACGTTTGCTAGATCAGAAAAGATTTCTAAATGATCAATTACCTTGCGTGCCTCTGCCTCCCCACCTTTGACATGGAAGGTAAAGATTGAGCCCACACCTTTAGGCAAGTATTTCTCAGCCAAGGCATGGTAAGGACTATCAGCCAATTTTGGATAGTTGACTTTTTCTACCTTAGGATGGTTGACAAGGAAATCAACAATTTTCTCTGCATTTTGCACATGACGTTCGACACGAAGAGAAAGTGTTTCCAGTCCTTGAAGCAAGAGGAAGGCATTAAATGGTGACAAGGCTGCACCTGTATCACGAAGCAATTGGACACGGACAGCGATAATAAAGGCTGCTGCACCCACATCACGAGTATAGCTCAAGTTGTGATAGCTTGGATCCTCGTCAACAAATTGAGGGAATTTCCCTGAAGCCGCCCAGTCAAAACGACCGCTATCGACAATCACTCCACCAATAGTCGTACCATGGCCACCGATAAACTTAGTCGCAGAGTGAATAGCAATATCTACACCGTGAGAAAAGACGTTAATCAAATAAGGTGTAGCAAAAGTATTGTCAGAAACAAGTGGAATCTGATACTTATGAGCAATCTCTGCCAATTTTTCCAAATCTGGAATATTAATCAAGGGGTTACCCAAGGTTTCAATCAGAACAAGCTTGGTATTGTCATTGATAGCTGCTTCCACTTCCTCCAAATTATCAATGTCGACAAAGGTTGTTGTGATACCATAACGAGGAAGGGTTTCTTTCAAAAGATTGAAGGTTCCACCGTAAATAGTTGATGCCGCTACTACATGATCACCAGCATGGGCAAGCGCCAAAATCGTATAAGTCACTGCAGCCATACCTGATGCGGTTGCAAGAGCTCCAACACCACCTTCAAGGGCAGCAATTCTTTCTTCAAAGGCAGCTGTTGTGGGGTTGGTGATACGAGTATAAATGTTCCCTGGTTTTCTCAAGGCAAACAAATCGGCACCTTCCTGCGTGTCATCAAAAACAAAGGATGTTGTTTGATAAATCGGCACCGCACGAGACTTGGTAGCTGGATCCACAACTTGACCAGCATGTAGTTGCAAAGTTTCAAATTTAAAATCACGAGTCATAAAACGACCTCCAAATAGTTTGATTAAGGATATTGTAGCACCTTAAGGTATAGTTTACAAATATCAGTTTTCTATATTTTGATATAAGAAATAGCTATTACTCTATTTTAAAAACGAAAAAAGCACGACTCAATCGTGCTCATTTTCTTAATCTACATAAGTATCTTCATTTTTATTGAGGAAGGCATATGGAAGACCCATCAAGAGACCACCACCGATCAAGTTCCCAATGAAGGTTACCCCCCAGTGACGAAGCATATTTCCAACACCGAAGTTAGCAATTGAATCAGCAGCAACACTGAATTTTACAATCGCGAAAGAAGCAAAGTTAGCCGCAATGTGCTCGTTTGTTAAGAATACAAACATGTAAATCGCCGACAACACAAGCCAAAGTTTGGCACCACCATCTTTGACCAAAACAAATGAAAGAATCGCAATATTTACGAAAATATTTGCCAAAATCGCCTCAAGCAAGATTAATTCATTTGAACGGCCTAACTTCATCTCAACAACCCCTGAGATGAAACTATCGTGAGTCAGATTTGCATAGGCTGCTGAATGCGCAAAGCCCCAACCTGCTATCAAGGCTCCGATAAGGTTGAACAAGGTACAGTAAAGTAAAATCTCAGCTGTTTTTCTCCAAGAGATTTTTTTCAAGAAACTACCAGCAGTCAAGAACATCATGTTTGATGTTACCAACTCGGCATTCAAGAAAACAATGTAGGCCAAGCCCCAAGCAAAGACAAATGGGAAGAGGAATCGTCCACTACCTGGTGCGATTTTATTAATCAAGTCAGCTCCAACTGCACCAGCAGCAGTACTGAAGGTTAAAAATGCACCTGCAAACATAGAACGAATCGCATACTTAAATTTGCTTTGACTATAAAGACTTTCTTTCTTCTTGCAAGCAAATTCAATCTTTGAGATAAATTCTGAAGAAACCATAATAAACTCCTAAAAATTTTTTACCTGATAATTATATCACAAACTTTAGAATTAAGGAAACGTTTTCTGTATTTCATAACAGTTTATTTTGAAACGCAATCTATAAAAAATCAGTAAAACCTAAGATTTTACTGATTTATCTTTAATAACGTTGTTTATATGGTTGATTGAAAGCTGTTAAAATTTCTTCAGGTGTTTGTGAATAATCTTTTGTATCTTTCAAGTCACCTTTTACGATAATACGTTCTGTCGCATCATAGTCAACACAAGTTACAAGTGTGATTTCATCAACTCCAGTACGGTCATCAATCTCATCAACGCGATCTGGAGTCACATGCTTCACTTCACGGATTTCATAGGTATAAACTTTATCCTTATCAGTAAGATAAATTTTCATCCCATTTTTAGCGCGTGATAATGGAGAAAAGAGCATTTGGCTGGCGTTTTCCGCCGTGAAGATGTGATGGCTCGCAAGGGTATAGTTTCCTTTCCCCATCACTTGATCACGCTTCATTGTACCAGCTCCATAGAAAAGATTGACATTATCAAGACCTTTAAAAATAGGCAAGTTAATTTCTACCTCAGGAACAGCAATTCCACCGATAACTGGCAATTTTTGCGAATCCCATTGTGAGGACAAGACAGCTTCTGACGAGATGGCTTTTACGGAATCAAAGTCAAAATTCCCTTCTGTATCTTGATTTTCTTCCAATTTTTCTTTTGATACCTGGCTGACTTGGTATTTATTGGTATTCCAAACCATGAACATATCACGAATTTTTGAATTGAAAATCAAAGCTATTGACAAGATGATTAAGAATCCTGCCAAGATATTGATTAGTAAATTTTTACGGTTTGTTTTCTTTTTATTCTTTTTATGAGACATTATGCTTCACCTTCTGTTTCGTTTTCTGTCCCAACTTCTTCTTTTTCTTCAGCTGCAACCGTAGTAAAGGTTACAATTTTAGCATCTTGATCTAGGCGCATCACTTTAACTCCCATAGTTGAGCGACCTGTTTGTGAAATATTGGCAACATTGGTTCGAATCATGACACCAGTATCAGTGATAATCATCAAATCTTCATCGCCTTTAACGGTCATAAGACCAGCAAGAGAACCGTTCTTTTCTGTAATCTTAGCGGTTTGCATCCCTTTACCACCACGACCTTTAGTTGGATATTCGGTCGCAACTGTGCGCTTACCATAGCCCTTTTCTGTGATGATAAGAACCTCGTTCTGGTCTGTAATCACACTAGCACCAACAACTGTGTCTCCGTCACGAAGGTTAACACCTTTCACACCAGTGGCGATACGACTCATACCACGAACGGCTGATTGATTAAAGCGAACTGAATAACCAAACTTTGTACCAATGATAATATCCGTGTCCTCTTCTGTCAGCAAGACATTAATCAACTCATCTTCATCCTTGAGGTTCAAAGCCTTGAGTCCATTCTGACGAATATTAGCAAATTCCTTAACGCTGGTTCTCTTCACAATACCATGACGGGTTGTGAAGAAGAGATAAGCATCATCACTACGTTCAGACTCAACATTGATGATGGTCTGGATACTTTCACCTTCATCTAATTTCAAAAGATTGACGATTGGCAAGCCCTTAGCTGTACGACCATACTCAGGAATTTCATAGCCTTTCAGGCGATAGACACGTCCTTTATTTGTAAAGAAGAGTAGGTGATCATGGGTGCTGGTTGACACTAACTCACGAACAAAATCGTCATCCTTAACGCCTGTCCCTTGGACACCACGACCACCACGTTTTTGAGCAGTGAATTCTCCTTGATCCAAACGTTTGATGTAGCCTTTGTTAGAAAGTGTAATTAAGACATCCGATTCTTCAATCAAATCTTCATCTTCAAGAGTCAAGACTTCTCCCACCATCAACTCTGTACGACGATTATCTCCAAACTTACGCTTAACTTCATCCAATTCATCTTTAATGATTTGAGAAACACGTTCAGGCTTAGCTAGAATATCTGCTAAATCTGCAATCAGAGCCAAGAGGTCATCATACTCAGACTGAATCTTATCGCGTTCCAAACCTGTCAAACGACGAAGACGCATATCAAGAATGGCTTGACTTTGACGTTCAGAAAGCTTAAACTTGCTCATCAACTCAGCTTGTGCTTCCGCATCCGTTTCACTAGCACGGATGATACGAATCACTTCATCGATATGGTCTAGCGCAATCAAGAGACCTTCTAAGATATGAGCACGCGCTTCTGCTTTTTCCTTATCAAAACGAGTCCGACGAACAACCACTTCTTTTTGGTGCTCGATATAAGCATCCAAAATCTGACGAAGGGACAAAATCTTGGGTACACCATTTTGGATAGCAAGCATATTGAAACCAAAGTTGGTTTGCATCTGGGTCATCTTGAAGAGATTATTGAGGATAACATTGGCTGAGGCATCACGCTTGACTTCAATAACAAATCGAACCCCTTCACGGTTGGACTCATCACGAACCGCTGTAATGCCCTCAATGCGTTTTTCCTGAACCAAACGAACAATATGCTCATGCACCTTTGTTTTATTGACCATATAAGGAAATTCTGTTACAACAATACGCTCACGGCCAGTCTTAGTTTCTTCGATTTCAGTACGAGAACGAAGGACAATAGAACCTTTACCTGTTTCATAAGCCTTATGGATACCTGATTTCCCCATAACAAGAGCACCAGTTGGAAAATCTGGCCCAGGCAAGACTTCCATCAAGTCCTTAGTGGTCACTTCAGGATTGTCCATGACCAACTTCACTGCATCAATGGTTTCACCAAGGTTATGAGGTGGAATATTGGTTGCCATCCCAACCGCAATACCAGTTGCTCCATTAACCAAAAGGTTAGGAAAGCGTGCTGGCAAGACCAAGGGTTCACGTTCATTGGCATCATAGTTATCAACGAAGTCAACTGTATTTTTGTTAATATCACGAAGCATTTCCAGAGCAATCTTGCTCATACGTGCCTCAGTATAACGCTGGGCGGCAGCACCATCACCATCCATGGAACCAAAGTTCCCATGACCATCTACAAGCATGTAACGATAGCTCCACCATTGAGCCATACGAACCATGGCTTCATAGATAGAGGAATCCCCGTGTGGGTGATATTTACCCATGACATCCCCTGTAATACGAGCAGATTTTTTATGGGGTTTGTCTGGAGTAACACCCAATTCATTCATTCCATAGAGAATCCGACGGTGAACCGGTTTCAAGCCATCTCGAACATCAGGAAGAGCCCGCGCTACGATAACACTCATGGCGTAGTCGATAAAGCTCGTCTTCATCTCCTTTGTCAGATTGACATTCACTAAATTTCTATCCTGCATTAATAAATGCCTCATTTCACTATTAGTAATTAACTATATTATACCATAATGTCCGCTATATTTCAGGTATCTAAAATCACTAAAACGTTTACATCAAGAACTGAAATGCATATCCGTGACAAAGCTTTTTAAAAGTGATAGAATTAAAATAACTGGGGAAATCCCTGAATAAAATTAAGGAGATGTTTAGAATAATGACTTCAACTAAACAACACAAAAAAGTTATCCTTGTCGGTGATGGTGCTGTAGGTTCTTCTTACGCTTTTGCACTTGTTAACCAAGGAATTGCACAAGAGCTTGGAATTATCGAAATTCCACAATTGCATGAAAAAGCTGTTGGTGACGCGCTTGACCTTAGTCACGCCCTTGCCTTCACTTCACCTAAAAAAATCTATGCAGCTCAATACTCTGACTGTGCAGACGCTGACCTTGTTGTAATCACTGCAGGTGCTCCTCAAAAACCAGGTGAAACTCGTCTTGACCTTGTAGGTAAAAACCTTGCTATCAACAAATCAATCGTAACTCAAGTTGTTGAATCAGGTTTCAAAGGTATCTTCCTTGTTGCTGCTAACCCAGTTGACGTTTTGACTTACTCAACTTGGAAATTCTCTGGTTTCCCTAAAGAACGTGTTATCGGTTCAGGTACTTCACTTGACTCAGCACGTTTCCGTCAAGCACTTGCTGAAAAATTGGATGTTGATGCTCGTTCAGTGCACGCCTACATCATGGGTGAACACGGTGACTCTGAGTTCGCTGTTTGGTCACACGCTAACATCGCTGGTGTAAACCTTGAAGAATTCCTTAAAGACACTCAAAATGTTCAAGAAGCTGAATTGATTGAATTGTTCGAAGGTGTTCGTGATGCAGCTTACACAATCATCAACAAAAAAGGTGCAACATACTACGGTATCGCAGTAGCCCTTGCTCGTATTACTAAAGCAATCCTTGACGATGAAAATGCAGTACTTCCACTTTCAGTATTCCAAGAAGGTCAATACGGAGTTAAAAACGTCTTTATCGGTCAACCAGCTGTTGTTGGGGCACACGGTATCGTTCGTCCAGTAAATATCCCATTGAACGACGCAGAAACTCAAAAAATGCAAGCATCTGCAAATGAATTGCAAGCTATTATTGACGAAGCATGGAAAAACCCAGAATTCCAAGCTGCTTCTAAAAACTAATTTAGATAGTAATAACTCCTTGAGTCATCAGGGAGTTATTTTTTATCTGTATTTGAACTAAACATTTTATGAAGTTTACGTAAAAAACAACATAACTTTAAAAGCTATCATGTCACAGTTTGGGCATAAATCCGAAAAACTAATAATTAGATCTATACTCACGTTACAAAAGGTCTGGAGCAAGTAGTATTTGACGCACTTGATACCGTCCCATTAAATCGAAAGTAAAAAGTTTTGCCCCCTTTTTGCCACCTAGACAAAAAAAGAGCCCATCATACAGGCTAGAAAGCTTGATATGATAGGCTTTTTTTCATTTTGATTAGCGTACTGTACGGATACGCATTGTGTTTGTACGAACAGCTTCTCCAACTGGTACACCAGCTACGATAACGATATCGTCACCAGATTGTACAAGTCCTGCTTCAACTGCTTTACGTTCAGCGATTTCGAACATATCGTCAGTTGATGATGGAGCATCTGTCAACATTGGGATAACACCCCAGTTCAACATCAATCCACGTTCTGTCAATTCATCGAATGTCAATGCCAAGATGTCAGCATTTGGACGGTATTTAGAGATCAAACGTGCAGTGTGACCTGTCTTAGTAAGTGTTACAACCAATTTGATATCCATTGAGTTAGTAGCATCTTTAACAGCTGAAGCCATTACTTCTGTCTTAGAGTTACGTTCAAATGAATCTGAGTTCAAACGTCCGTATTCGTTAAGAAGAGTTTGAGCGTTCTTGTCGATTGTAGCCATTGTAGTTACTGACTCAAGTGGGTATTTACCATTTGCAGACTCACCTGAAAGCATTGTTGCGTCAGTTCCATCGATAACAGCGTTAAATACGTCTGATACTTCTGAACGAGTTGCACGTGGTTTTTCAGTCATTGTTTCAAGCATGTTTGTTGCAGTGATAACAACTTTACCTGCAGCATTGACTTTAGTGATAATCATTTTTTGGTAAACTGGAACCATTTCGAATGGTACTTCGATACCCATGTCACCACGAGCGATCATGATACCATCAGCAGCTTCGATGATTTCATCCAAGTTATCGATACCTTGTTGGTTTTCGATTTTAGCGAACAATTGAACATGTCCATTTCCAGTTTCTTCACAGATTGCACGAACTTCGTTAACGTCTTTAGCAGTACGTACGAATGAAATCGCGATGAAGTTGATACCTTGTTCAAGACCGAAGCGGATATCATCGTTATCACGATCAGCAAGAGCTGGGAAAGGAATTTTAGTGTTAGGGATGTTAACACCTTTTTGTTTAGCAATTACGCCATCGTTTTCAACTTCAACTTCAAATTCACGAGTTGCATCATCTTTAGCAACCACACGAAGACCAAGTTTACCATCGTCAACCAAAACTTGACGACCAACTTCAACATCATCATAGATATCAAGAGCACCAGCAACGTTCAATGCAATCACTTCACGAGTTGATTTGATTCCTTGTTTAGTTGCAACACGGATTTTTTCACCAGTTTTGTATGAATACTCTTTAGCTTCACCTTCGAACAATTCTGTACGGATTTCTGGTCCTTTTGTATCAAGAAGGAAACCAACTTTTTTACCTGCAAGTTTTTCTGCAAGTTTAACAGTTGCCATACGCTCACCTTGTTCTTGGTGGTCACCGTGTGAGAAGTTGAAACGGAATGTGTTAGCACCAGCTTCAATCAATTTGGCAATGTTTTTAGCTGAAGCTTCAACATCAAGTTTTTCACCCCAGTATCCGTCATCACCAAATTTTTTACCACCACGGATTTCTACCGCAGGTCCCAAAGTTGCAACGATTTTTACACGTTTATTCATGATTTTTGTGACTCCTTTATATATGACCTTTTTGGTCTTATTAACTAAATTATAAATTATGACAAGCTCTTATTCAAGCTAGATAGCTCAAGGTCAGCCTTGTGTGGGTTGTTAACCACAATCTTACCATCTGCAGTAAGGCTAAACAATGCTCCTTCTTCTGCAGTTCCAAGAATTGGGTTTTCAACCATTTTCTCGTTACGGATACCAACCGCAACACCACCGATACCTTCTTTAAGAAGTTTAACAGCATGTGCACCCATACGTGATGCCAAAACACGGTCACGCGCAGTTGGAGAACCACCACGTTGAATATGTCCAAGTTCTGTCACACGAAGGTCGCTTGTATCCCCAGCTTCTTTTAGTTTTTGACCAAATTCAGCTGCTGACATAACACCTTCTGCCAAGACGATGATGTTGTGTTTTTTACCACACTCATAACCACATTTAATGCTTTCTACGATATCTTCAATCTTGAAGCCTTCTTCAGGAATGATGATTTCATCAGCACCAGTTGCAATACCTGCCCAAAGAGCGATATCACCAGCGTTACGTCCCATAACTTCGATAACAAAAGTACGACGGTGACTTGATGACGTATCACGAATCTTATCGATAGCGTCCATAGCAGTCGTAACCGCTGTGTCAAAACCGATTGTAAAGTCAGTACCAACGATATCGTTATCGATTGTACCTGGAAGACCGATAGCTGGGAAGCCATGTTCAGTCAAACGCATAGCACCGTGGTAAGATCCGTCACCACCGATAACAACTACACCTTCAATCCCGTGTTTTTTCAATTGCTCAATTCCTTTAAGTTGCCCTTCAAGTTGAGCGAACTCTGGGTAGCGAGCTGAGTGAAGGAAAGTACCACCACGAGAAATGATGTCCCCTACTGAAGCTGCATCTAGGGGATGAATTTCACCGGCAACCATACCAGCATATCCATCATAGATACCAAACACTTCCATTCCTTCTGAAATTGCTTGACGAACAACTGCACGGATGGCAGCGTTCATACCAGGGGCGTCTCCACCACTAGTCAAAACAGCAATACGTTTCATATTGGTTATGCTCCTTTTTCTTTTAACATTCTTACTGATTATACCACATTTACGTTGAAAATTCTTCTATTTTCCGTAATTTTAGCGATAAATCGTTTTCATAACTATTCCATTCAATTTCGCCTCTAATTCATCAGATTTGGCTACAAAATGGTTGGGAGAAACAATTGTTCTCTGTTCCTCTTCATACCTGATAATGACTGGGATTGGGCCTTTATACTGGTCTAAAATTCTCGAAATTTCTTGATCCGAATCATGATTCTTCACCTGAATCCAAAAGCGCTCAGCCACTGCTTCTCTTATTTCTTGTGCAATCATTTGCAGACGACCGTCACGTGATTGGATTTTTCCTTTTATATAGTAGAAGGCTCCTTCTCTTACTTCCTGTCCAACCTGTCGATATAAATCTGAAAAAAGGGTAACATCCAATTTTTTCTTACTGTCATCCACCTGTAAGAAAGCCATATTTTCACCCTTTTTGGTACGAATCACTTTTATTTTCTGAATTTCAACCAATATAATAGAGTGACTGTTTTCTGACAAATTTCCGATTGGTGTAATCGGGTAAATAGCCTTACTTGCAATAGCTTGTAGTGGATGTTTGCTGACGCCTACTCCTAGAAGCTCTTGTTCCATGTAGAATTTTTCTTGCTCCGACCAGTCCTCCGAATCTTGCCAACTATAGATGGTCTCTCCAAATAAGCTTCCTAATACTTTCACAAATTCAAATAGATTAGCTAAATTATTGAATACTTTTTTACGATTTTTTTCAAATGAATCGAAAAGACCAACTTTTACCAAAGGTTCCAGCAAGGGAAGTTTCAAATAATTCTCAGGTAGTTTAGCTAAAAAATCTTCAATATTAGAATAAGGTCTATGTTCAATAATCCAAATAGCCAAATCCTTGCTGAGCCCCTTAATCGATTTCAAACCTAGATAGATAGACTTGTTCGCAATTTTATCGTGATAGGGAATAGTATTAATGGACAATGGGGCTACTTCAAAACCTGCTTCCAAGGCATCTGTTACATAATCACTGTTGGCAGAATTCAACATAATCTGATAAAAGATAGCTGGATAATGTGTTTTAAAATAAGCCAACTGGAAGGCCAAGGCTGAGTAGGCATAGGCGTGAGATCTATTAAATCCATAACCTGCAAACTTCTCCATAACATCAAAAACCTGCTCTGCTTTTTCCGCAGTATGACCAGCTTCTATGGAGCCTTGAATAAAGGAAGCCCTCATCTCATGCATGGCAGTGGCATCCTTTTTACCCATAGCTCGACGCAAAATATCGGCCTTCCCAAGACTAAATCCAGCAAAGCGCTGAGCAACCTGCATAACCTGCTCCTGATAGAGCATAATTCCATAAGTTGGAGCCAAAATATCCTCCAGAGCTGGATCTAGAACAGTCACTTCTTCCTGCCCATGTTTTCTAGCTACAAAATTATTGATATAATCACTAGCACCTGGTCGATTTAGGGAAGTAGTTGCTACAACATCTTCAAAACAGACTGGCTGCACACGCTTAAGTAGCCGAATGGCACCAGGTTGCTCAAATTGAAAGATACCTTTTGTATTGCCAGAAGCAAAAAGAGCTAGCGTTTCTTTATCTTCCAAATCGATTTCTTCAATTTTCAAGTGAATATCTTCTGTTTCAGCAAGCAATTCTTGCATCTTCTGGACAAAGGTCAAATTTCGTAGCCCCAGAAAATCCATTTTCAAAAGTCCACTTGCTTCAACTCCATGAGCATCATACTGAGTCAGTGGAATTTCGTCACCATGCTTTAGAGGGATGTAGTTGGTCAAATCTTGGTCACTGATCACAACACCAGCCGCATGGACAGAGGTTTGTCTTGGATATCCCTCAATCTTGCAGGCAATTTCAAAAGCTTTTTGGTATTCTAACTTACTATTGATTTGCTGACGAAACTGGAGGTTACCCTCATAGGCCGACTTGAGATTATCACGAAAACTGATTTTCTTGGTAATTGCAGATAATTCATACTCTGGAACACCAAAGCGCTTCAAGACATCTCGCAAAGCTTGTTTAGCACCAAAGGTTGAAAAAGTAACGATTTGAGCCGCATGTTTACTGCCGTATTTATTACCAACATATCTGATAAAATCTGGACGATAAATATCTGGGATATCAATATCAATATCAGGCATAGTATAGCGTTCACGATTGAGGAAACGTTCAAAAATCAGATTTTTCTCTACTGGGTCAATCCCTGTAATGTCTAAAGCATAGGAAACCAAGCTACCAACTGCGGAACCCCGTCCCATTCCCATATAATAACCATTCGAACGTCCAAAACGCAACAAATCCCAGACAACCAAGAAATAATCATCAAAGCCCATATCATGAATAACAGCCAATTCTTGGTCTAGACGGTCTTGATATTCTTTACTAGTCAACCCCTTCTGAGCAAGCCCCAATTCAGCACGTTCTCTCAACTCTTCTACTGCTGGTCTAGCTGGGTTAAAACGTGGCAGTTTCAGACTAGTATCCAAGTCATAAGAAATACCTGAAATAAGCTTTTCTAAATTGTCCAAGGCTTGCGGAAAACGTTCTTGAAATAATTTCTCTAAAGAACTTGCAGATATAAAGACATCTTGTCGCGAGCGCAAAGGAACTTCTCTAAGCGGTAGATTTTCTTTAATCGCTGTTAAGACTTGCAGAACTTCTCTATCCCTGCTTTCAAAGGCATTGACCCGATAAAGGGGCAAGATTGGATGATGAAATTGGCTTGCTAGTGTTTCTGGATAAACCCCAATATAATAATAACGGCCTAGTTCTAATAACTCCAATCCATCAAAATAAGGCACAATTACCGCAATATCCTCTAAGTACTGAGATAAAACAGACCAATCTTTCTCCCCCTGCATCTTGGCTGTTGAAAGCTTCATCAACTGCTGATAGCCTACACTAGATAGAGCTAAAAAGCGTAAATTCACTTCCTGATTATCTACAAACACAGTCATCTCAAGACCTAGCAAAGGATGAATGCCATATTTTTTTGTAATCTCTAGAAAGTCAAAAGCACCGTAAAGATTATCAATATCCATCATAGCCAGATGAGTGTAGCCGAATTCTTTAGCTGCTCTCACATACTTGTCGATCGAAATGACGCTCTCCATAAAACTATAGACTGTTTTTGTATCTAGTTGTGCGATCAATTTACACTTCTCCTCTATCATTCTCTCTATATTATACCATTTTCAAAAAGAGAAAGAAAAGAACCTGAGATAGTAAATCTCAAGTTCTTTCTGTATTTGATTGCAAGTTAGAATTTAATATGGAGCAAAATGATTATTCTTCATCTTCTCTTTTCTTGCGAGCAATCAATCCAAATCCACTTAGGACTCCTAGAAGTCCAAGTGCAGCAAGGCTAGCATGATCTTCTGTACCTGTATTTGGAAGTTCACGTTGACCATCCATGTATTGAGGTGTAGAAGGCTCTGCTGGTTGAGCTGGAGTTGTTGGAGTTCCATTATTATTTCCATTGTTATCTCCATTATCTGCAGGTGTTACAGGTTGTGGAGTTTCTGGTTCTGGTTTTGGCTCAGGTTTTGGTTCCGGCTTAGGCTCTGGTTTAGGAGTTGGAGCTGGAGTTGGACCTGGGTATGGAGTTGGATTTGGTGTAGGATCCTTAGGAATGTAGTTGATTGGTGTATCTTGCGTTGGATCACCAGGTACGTCTGGTACTTCGTATCCTTTCGTTGGATCATTTGGATCAACTGGTTTCAATGGTTGACCTTCTGGGTCTACAGGGATAAATCCTGGTACATAAGGCACTTTAGGTTTATCTGTTCCTGGTTTAGTTGGATCTTTAGGATCGTTTGGATATGTGATTGGATTTGTTGGTGTTCCTGGGATATTTGGAATCCATGAACCTAACTTATCGTAAATCACTGTTTCATTGATATCCTTGATTGTATCAGGAGTTACTTGTACATCTTTAGTTGATGATTCTAGATCACCAGCTTTAGCGATGTATCCTTTCACAACTGGTACTTGGTAACCGTTGAAGATATCATCGTTACGATCTGTTGTCCATTCACCATATGTGATTTCACCAGTTACTAAGTTAACTTTCGCTTCACGAGTGAACTTGATTGTTTCAACACGAGTTTCAGAAACTTCTTTTCCGTTACGATCTACATACTTGATCGTACGTGTAGCAGCTTTCTCAGTTACAAGATCTTTCACAGTATTTGGCCATACTGGGCTGTTTGGATCGTTAGGGAATACTGGTTTACCTGGTTCTGGTGTAGATGGTGTTACAGGTGTTCCATCTGGATTCTTCGGTAAGTTTGGATCAGTTGGATCTACTGGTTTACCTGGTGTAACTGGAATAATTCTTTCAGCTACTGTTACAGTGAAGATTTGATCTACAGATTTATCTTTATCAAATACTCTGTCTGTATCTTTAGATGGGAACTCATTCTTAACGACTCTGTAACCAGCTTTTTCAAGTTTTTCAATAGTCTTAGTTACTTCATCAACTTTAGACTTAGTGAAGTTCGCTCCTGAATCACCTTCATCAATTACTGGAGTTGATACTACTTTACCTTTTTCATCTACGAAGTTTGTGATAGCTTTTTGTTTATCAGTTACGTAAGTGATTGGCGTATCAGTTCCTGGATCTGTTGGTACTGGTGGTACTTCATATCCTTTAGTTGGATCGTTTGGATCTACTGGTGTTAATGGAACTAGTGGGTTATCCGGACTAATTGGTTTAGTTGGATCTTTTGGCACCACCGGTGTAGTTCCTGGGATATAAGGCACTTTAGGTTTATCAGTTCCAGGTTTAGTTGGATCTTTTGGATCGTTTGGATACGTAACCGGAGGAACTGGTGTAGAACCTTCTGGTACTTTTGGAATCCATGAACCAAGTTTAGTGTAGACAACTTCGATATTTTCATCTTTAGAGTCTGCAGTTAATCCTGTTGTAGCTGCTACTTCTTTTTGTTTAGCATCTTTCAGGATGTAGCCTTTAACTACTGGTGATTCAACTTTATCGAATGTTGTATCTCCATCTTTAGCTGTCCAGTTACCGTAAGTGATTTCACCTGTTACTGAATTGATCTTAGCTTCACGATTGAATGTAACTTTATCAGTTACTTTCTTAGCTACTTCCTCACCTTTTTCGTTAACATACTTAATTGTACGGTTCACGTGGCGAGTTGTATCAATCTTCTTGATTAGATCTTCAGTCCATTTTGGTCCATCAGGGTTCTTAGGATCGATTGGATCACCCGGTTTTGGTTTATTTGGATCATTTGGATTTTCTGGATCTACTGGTTTGATTGGCTCAACGTGTGGTGTAACTGTAACTACAAAGCTTTGATCAACTTTTGTATCTTTATCGTAGTTCTTATCTGTAGCTGTTGTGAATCCGTCACTTACTAGGTCATATCCTAGAGCTTTCAATTCAGCAAGTTTAGCTACTGTACTGTACTCGATTGGTTCTCCAGATTTACCTTCTAGGTTATCTGTGTGAAGTACTGTTCCAGTTCCTTCTACCACATAAGTTACTTTTGCTTTCTGAGTATCTTTCTCATAAGTGATTTCAGTATCTTCTGTTGGGGTTTCAGGTGTTGGTGGAACATATCCTTTACTTGGATCGTTTGGATCTACTGGTTTCAGTGGGTTTCCATTTGGATCTTTTGGTGTAGTTCCTGGTACGTAAGGAACGATTGGTCTATCGTTTCCTGGTTTAGTTGGATCGTTCGGATCATTTGGATATGGAAGTGGATCAATTGGTGTTTCACCTTCTGGTACTTTCGGTACCCATGAACCAAGTTTAGTGTAAACTACTTCGATGTTTTCATCTTTAGAGTCTGCAGTTAATCCTGTTGTAGCTGCTACTTCTTTTTGTTTAGCATCTTTCAGGATGTAGCCTTTAACTACTGGTGATTCAACTTTATCGAATGTTGTATCTCCATCTTTAGCTGTCCAGTTACCGTAAGTGATTTCACCTGTTACTGAATTGATCTTAGCTTCACGATTGAATGTAACTTTATCAGTTACTTTCTTAGCTACTTCCTCACCTTTTTCGTTAACATACTTAATTGTACGGTTCACGTGGCGAGTTGTATCAATCTTCTTGATTAGATCTTCAGTCCATTTTGGTCCATCAGGGTTCTTAGGATCGATTGGATCACCCGGTTTTGGTTTATTTGGATCATTTGGATTTTCTGGATCTACTGGTTTGATTGGCTCAACGTGTGGTGTAACTGTAACTACAAAGCTTTGATCAACTTTTGTATCTTTATCGTAGTTCTTATCTGTAGCTGTTGTGAATCCGTCACTTACTAGGTCATATCCTAGAGCTTTCAATTCAGCAAGTTTAGCTACTGTACTGTACTCGATTGGTTCTCCAGATTTACCTTCTAGGTTATCTGTGTGAAGTACTGTTCCAGTTCCTTCTACCACATAAGTTACTTTTGCTTTCTGAGTATCTTTCTCATAAGTGATTTCAGTATCTTCTGTTGGGGTTTCAGGTGTTGGTGGAACATATCCTTTACTTGGATCGTTTGGATCTACTGGTTTCAGTGGATTTCCATTTGGATCTTTTGGAGTTGTTCCTGGAACGTGAGGAATCACTGTTGTTGGTGTTCCTGGTTTAGTTGGATCTGTTGGATCGTTTGGATATTGAGGTTTCTCAACTTTTGGAACTTCGAATCCTTCTGGTACTTTTGGTACATATTTACCTAGTGGTGTGTAAACAACATTTACTACAGAATCAGCTGCATCGTGAGCTACGTTCTCTACTTTTTCAGCTGCTTTAATATCCGCAACGTATCCGTCGATAACTGGTGATGTTACTTCAGCTAATGTTTGAGGTTCAGTCCAATCAGAAGTATAAGTGATTTCACCTGTTACTTTGTTTAAATCACCTTTACGAGAGTAACGAAGTTTTTGTTCTACAGTAGCTGCAGCTTCTTGACCACGTTTAGCTTCTTCTACTTTATCAGTATTAGCGTATCTGTAGTTGATTGTACGATTTACTTCATCTAGTAATCCTAGTTGTTCGTATGTACGTTGTTTTGGATCTCCAGGTACTTTGTCTCCTGGTTTTGGAGTTGTGTTTGGATTGTTTGGATCTAGCGGTTTATCTGGATCGATTGGAGTGATTCCCTCTTTAACGATTACATAGTAAACTTGACTAATTCCATCATTACCTTTGTCATCCTTGTCATCAAATGTACGGTTAGCTTCTGCGTAGAATGCTACACGTTCTGCTGTATAAGCTGCATCAGTTGGAGCAACAACTTCATAACCTTTAGCTTCTAATTCAGCTTTAACGTTATCAATGTTTGTTGTCTTGATTGCTTTACCTGTATCTCCTGCTTCCGCAACTGATACGTGAACTGCAGTACCATCCTCTTTAATGAAGTGAACTAGAGCTACTTGAGAACCATCTTTAACATACGTAATTGTAGTGTTTTGAGTTGGATCTTCTGGCTGTTTCGGTACTTCATATCCTTTCGTTGGATCGTTAGGATCTTTCGGAGTTAATGGTTTACCGTTTGGACCTACTGGTGTTGTTCCAGGGATGTATGGTACTACTGGAGTTTCAGTAGGTGTTCCTGGTTTTGTAGGATCTTCACTGGTTGGATCTTCATATGGTTTTGGTGTTAAGTCAGCATCCGCTGGAGGTGTTACTCCTTCTGGAATTACTGGCACATATGAACCAAGTTTGCGGTAGATGATTGTTTCTTCGCTATCTTTATCAGTAGCTTTAACCTCTGTACGCTCTGTAGATTTAGCTGCTGAAGCTACATATCCTGGTTTGTTTGGAGTTGTTACAGCGTCGATTGTTGTATCATTGTCTTTAGCTGTCCATGTACCAAAGTTAGAGATTGCTCCTGTTACTGGATCTAAGTCAGCTGTACGAGTAAATGTTAATGTTTGTACATTGTCAGGGATACCTGCATCTGATCCGTCAGCTAGTTTGTAGTGAACTGTGTGTGTTACTTCTTCGATTAATCCTAATTCTTTGTAAGTACGTCCTTTTGGATCGTTTGGTACTTTGTCTTCAGGTTTAGGAGTAACATTTGGAGTATTTGGATCTACTGGCTTACTTGGATCGATATTTGCTGGTTTGGTAGTATAGATTACTGTTTCAGTAATATCCTCAGCAGTTGCTGTTACTTCTGTCGCTGGTACAGTCTCTTTATCTGGAGTGAAGTTTGTAACTTTTGGTGAAGTTACAGCTTCAAATGTTTGAGCTGGTGACCATTCTCCGAATGTAACCTTACCAGTTACTGGATTGATAGTTGCTGAACGTTTGAACTCTTTAGTTTCTTGTACTGAATCAGCAGCCTTTGAACCATCTGCGTAAACATACTTGATTGTACGTTTCACTTCCTCTTTACGTCCGTCTTCTAACTCTTTGATTAACTCTGGAGTCCATTTTGGTCCTGTTGGATTATTTGGATCGATTGGTTGATCTTTCGTTGGAGTTGGATCGTTTGGATTTACAGTAATTGGCTTAGCAGTTACTAAAACTTTGTATACTTGGTTAGTCTTAGAATCTGCATCGAATGTACCATCTGTTGGGTAGTTGTTTTCAACAACTGTGTATCCTTTAGCTTTAAGTGCTTCAATTGTTGATGTTACATCAGCAGCTTTAGTGAATGCTTTACCTGTATCACCAGTATCTACTACTGATTCTGCAACTGCACCTTTTTCAGTCTTATCCGTTTCACTGTTTACTTCGATGAAGTGAACAACCGCTACTTGTGATCCATCTTTAACATAGGTAATTGTAGTGTTCTCTGTTGGATCTGTTGGTAAGCCTGGTACTTCATATCCTTTGCTTGGATCGTTAGGATCTTTCGGTGTCAATGGTTTTCCATTTGGTCCTACTGGTGTTGTTCCAGGGATGTATGGTACTACTGGTGTTTCAGTAGGTGTTCCTGGTTTTGTAGGATCTGCTGGAGTTGCATTTGGATATGGTTTTGGATTTAGGTCAGCATCTGCCGGAGGTGTGATGCCTTCTGGTACTACTGGTACATATGAACCAAGTTTACGGTAGATAATTGTTTCTTCACTATCTTTATCCGTAGCTGATACATTTGTACGTTCTGTAGATGTTTTCGCTGAAGCTACATATCCATCTTTATTTGGTGTTGTTACAGCATCAATTGTTGTATCTCCACCTCTAGCTTTCCATGTACCGTAGTTAGAGATTGCTCCTGTTACTGGATCTACCTCTGCAGTACGTGTAAATGTTAATGTTTGTACATTATCAGCGATACCTGCATCTGAACCGTCTTCAAGTTTGTAGTGAACTGTGTGTGTTACTTCTTCAACTAAACCTAGTTCTCTGTACGTACGTCCTTTTGGATCATTAGGTACTACATCATCAGGTTGTGGAGTAACATTTGGATTTGTTGGATCTGTTGGTTTGTTAGGGTCTACAGTTGTTGGTTTTGTAGAGTAGATTACTGTCTCTTCAAAGTCTTTATCTGTAGCCGCTACAGTTTTCGCTGGTACGTCTGCAACTGCTGGTGTTACACCTGCAAGTGCCGCAGTGTATTTCTCAAGTGTTGGAGAAGTTACTGCCTCGAATGTTTGATCAGCTGACCAATCTCCGTATGTGATTTCTCCTGTTGCTACATTAATCTTACCAGAACGTGTGAATTTAAGTGTTTTAACTTTCTTATCAGCTACACTTGTTAAATCAGACTCTGCTACTGGAGTACCATCTTCGTATACATACTTAATAGTACGTGTTACTTCTTCTTGTACTTTTACAGCGTTGATTAAGGCTTCAGTCCATTTTGGTCCATCTGGATTATTTGGATCGATTGGTGTTACACCTGGAGTTGGTTTTGGATTGTCATCACTTGATGGTTTTGTTGGATCAAATGATGGAACATCAACTACTTTAGCTTTGAATTTCACAACATATTCTTGATCAACTGCTGCATCTTTATCGAATTTATCTGTTGATACAAATCCGTTATTTACTAGTTCGTAACCTTTCTTAACTAGCTCAGCAATCTTATCTGTTACTGAAGTTGCTGTTGTAGCTGGGTAAGCTGCTTCAGATTTACCTGTTACTGCGATTGGATCTGCAAGACCTGGAGTAATGACTTTATCTGTATTAGTAGGATCTACTTCTACGAATTTAACTACAGCTTTTTGTTCCACTGGAGTATAAAGAACTGTAATCTTGTAGTCATCTGCTTCTGCATCGATTGCTGCAGTCGCTTCTACGGTAGCGTTATCTGGAACATAACCAGTTACTTCTGGAGAGTTAACAAGGTTGAATTTATCATCTTTAGCTTTTTCTGCATCAGATAAGGTAATTGCATCGTTAGATGTTCCACCTACTGGAGTCCATGGTCCAAATGTAACGATTGATTTTTGAGCAGCTGTTGCATCTGCTGCAATTGCTTTGTTTGTGATGTGATCGTAGTAAACTGTACGAGCTTTGTATTCTTCTGGAGAATCATATCCACTCTTATCCAATACAGCCTTATAAGTAGCGTATTCTGTTGGATATTCTTTTGCAGCTAATGTGTAATCGATTGTACGGTCACGTTCATAGTGAAGTGTTTCAGTCACTGTTGGTGCTGCTGTTGTTCCACGTTTATCTGCTGGTACATCATCTGTACTTGCATATTTGTACTCGATTGTACGTGTCACTTCTTGGGTATCTTTAATTTTACGAGTAACTTTCTTGTGACGTAGGTAGACATTGAATGCTTGATCTACTTCTTTATCATCATCGAACTTACGTCCACCTTCAACTGGATTCCCTTGAGTATTATTTGTAAAGTCATCCGTTACTAATTCATATCCAAGGTCTTCATATTTCTTGATTGTTTCAGCTGTTTTATAAGGAATCGCTGTATGAGATTTACCTTTAAGTGTTGTAACACCATAAGTTGTTTTCGCATCTGCACCTGTTGCAGGAGCTGGATTAGCGTTTTGAACTTCAAGAATACGAGCATCACCTGTAGCATCTAAATCGATGTATGTTACTTTAGCTTTTTGAGTATCAGCTTTGTAAACAACATACATGTCAAAGTCATCTTTGTCGTCTGAACGAACTTCTGATACTAATGGTTCATATGCTCCAACATCTTTTGTATTATCTGCTACTGGAGTATATAATCCTACAGGTTGTTTTCCATTATGGATGTGTCCCATCTTACCATCAGCATTTGGTGTGAAGTTAGCTGTTACTACTTCAGCAGTATACCCTTTAACTGTTGGTGAGATAATTTCTTTAAATTTAGAGTTTGCATCACTTGAAGCAGTCCATTTACCGATGATAATTGAACCTTGGTTAAACTTAGTTCCTGCAGGGATAGTATCTCCAACATTGTAAACATGACCAGATGCATCTGTAACTTGGTTAGTAGTTGTGATTGCAGAGTCAGTAGTTCCTGCTTCAGAGAAGATCTTGTAATCACGAGTATAATCAATCGTTTGTGTACGAGTAACTGGTGTGTTATCGATAGCTACGATTGGATCATTATCTTTATAAGAATCTTGACTTGCTGGATTATCATTATCATTTTCGTATACATAGTGAATTGTACGAGTAATCGATGCTTTTGATTGTGGTTTAACTATTGGAATATATTTCGCTTTACCATAGTCAGTTCCATATTTACTTGTTACAGAATCCCCTGCTACTTTATCGTTATAGTCGATATCAGGTTGTTGTTTTACTACACCTGTACCTGTACCTACGAACTTAGGATGTGGAGTAAATTTAATTTCACCACTATCTTGATTTAATGTGTACGTACCTTCATTTTCGATTACGATTTCTGTATCTGTTACTTTAGTATAGCTACGAGGTACTGTTGTAACTTCTCCAGTTTCAGGATCAATATGAACTGCATCTGGAAGTTTAGAACCCATTAAGTTCTCATACGTTGTTGCTTCGCGAGATCCTTTTGGAACAATATCATTGTTAGCGTTGTATGTTGTTCCGTTTAATGTGACACTCTCACCTTTCGGAACAAGCTGATCCGCTGGAGTCTCTTTCCCTAAAACAGAGAATTTATCAGCCGTAACTTGTGGAATAGTCTCACCATTTTGATATGTTTTCTTCCATGTAGTTATTTGAGCTCCTCCAGTTATCTTAAGTGGAGTAACAAGTTGATCACCTTTTTGAACTTTACTTCCTACTGGAATAACAACATTTGCTCCATTTCTTAAAACTGTTGTCGGCTCTGTAACTGTAGGTTCTGCACCTTCTAAAATTGCTCCTGCAGGTACTGAACCAGTACCATATCGAACATTACTTACAAGTACATCTCCTGTTCCATTAACTGTCACAGCTTCAGTTTCAGCGATTCTTGTATTTGCAGGAATCTTATCAGCCGGTTTGAATGTTGCTGTGTTTCCACTAGGTAATGTTACTTCTGTTTCTTTATCAACTTTTGTATCTTCAGTATATACTTTTCCAGGAATTTCTTTTTTAGTTGCTAAAGTTGGTTTTTTAGTTTTATCTAAAATTGCAAAATTCGCTGTATACTTCGTATCTTCAATCTTATCATTTGTTACTGTTTCAACAGTTGCATAAGCAGGAATGGTTGGATTAGATTTTTGCTCGGCACCTTGTACATCTTCTGTAATTGTGTCTTCACCTACTGGACGTACGTCAATAACAGTTGGAATATAGCTAGTATCCATTGATTTGTAGCCGTTATTTCCATTATTTACATTTTCAAGAACCTTGTCTTTTTCTGCTAGTGTAGTAGATGTTTTAGAAGCTTCGATAGTATCATTTGTTGCTTCCCAACCAGTTGAACTATTGTTATCATCCCATGCACGAACTGCAATACCTTTTGCTGTACCTACATATGCGTCTACCGGTTTAAAGGTTAAAGTAGTTTCATATAGACCATTACCAATAGAAACATTCTTACCGTTACTTGCTGGGTTTACTTTATATGTACCTACTTCATTTCCTGCAGTATCATATTCAGTATATGTGTCAAGTAAGTATTCTGTTTTGTTATTCAATGGATTTGTAATTTTTAGACCTTTACCGAGAACTTTATTGTTCTTATCTTTAACGGTTACATACTCTCCAGTGAATACTGTTGCACCATTACGTTCAACGAAAACTTTACCATTATCACCTTTACGATAGTTTGATGGTAATTCGCTATCTGTTGGTGTGTACGCTTCTTCTGACGCCACTTGTTTATCTGTTAAAACAATTTTCGGTGGTAAGCTTTCATTTTCAATCTGAGCCCATTGTTTATATTTGGAATCTTTGTTTTTACCACTAGCTGTAAACATCGCATTTGTTGGTAACTTAACAGTTTGTTCACGACCTTGGAAGTCACTGGTTTCATGTTTAGTACCGCGTGGCATGTGAATCACATGTGTTTCAAAGTCTTCTACTTCCCCTGATGATGCTACACCTGTTGGTTCTAGAATTTCATCTTTAGTTAACGAAATACGTAAACGCACACCTAAGCTATCTGCTGAAGTATCTAATAATTGAGGTGTATTTTTAAATTTAATATTGTAAGTTCCGTTTTTGTTAACTTCTACAATTTCTGAAGATTCATTAAGATCGAATTTACCATTATTATTAAAATCTACCCAACCACGAACATAGGCTTTGTCATTATTGACACCAAGATTAGCACGAACTCCTTCAAGAACATATTCATTTCCTTGTGCTTGGCGGAGTTTATACTCAGTTGCCACCGCTGGATCAAGTAATTGACTTTCTCCTTCATCGCCAAGAGTACCTTCACCTAAAGCACCAGTTGTATGGTTATAAACCCCACGGATTGGAAGCTTCGTTTGAGGATTTGCCATCTCAATAACATCACCTTGATTCAAAAGCACACGAGTGTTATCAGCTTTTTCAATAACAGCATTTCCATTTGGTAATAATAAGTATTTACCTGTCACACCCTTATCTGTTGTTACAATTGTTTTTCCTGATTCTAATGGTGTTTCTTTATATTTCTCAGATGTGATTAAGTCATCTAGTACCCAGCCACCTGAAGGGTCAGTTTTAGTTGAACGGAAATCTGGATCTCCTTTAACATTACCTAAGTATGGCTGAGTAGCTGTTACCTGAGTTTTCACACCATCTTTAATAACTTCTTTGTTAAAGTCCCCGATAATATGTTGTGCAGAGCCGTAAGATTGTGGAGCGTCTCCACCGTCATAAATCATGAAACCAATTGTTCCTGCTTGCGCACCTGCGGAGTTTAAATACATTGATAATGTTTTAACGTTTTGAGATAGAGCAATTGGTAATGAGTTTTTAGAACCCATAGATGTGTAGTTAGCTCCGAATGTATTTGTTCCATAAGCAGAAGGGTTCCCATTTTCATCTACGTTAACCCAATCTTTTGGATTATACCCTGCTTCTGCAAGACGTCCATCAGCATTAACATCACTTTGTCTACTTGGATAAACTCCTTGAGCAGTTTTTTCATCAATGTCTTTTTGAAGGTTTAACGCCATGAATTGTTCCCATTTCGTTCCATCTGTCTCGAATTGAACAATTTCAGTACGTCCAGCTTCTTCTGCATCCGCAGCAATTACGTTAACATCTACGATACGCCCGTTATAAGTAGCAGAAAGTGCAAATGTTACCCCAACGTTTGATTCATCGCGAGACGATGTAAATGAAGTAAGCATTTCACTTCCATCTGGATTTGTTGTTGGAAGCCCAGCTTTTCTTAAGTATGACCATTGAGTATCTTGAGCTGTTATAAGTACATCCGCTTTTCTTTCGTTACCAATTTTTTTATAAAGATTAGCTGATCCTGATGGTACAGCCTTACCATTCACATTAATATAAGTGAACCCAGTTTCTGACAATTTTGTTGCAGATAACTTTTGAGTTTCAATAGCGTCATTATAAGCTTTTACCGCTGCATGGTAAGCAGCTGCTTTTGAATAGTAGGCATCTGTATTGGCAAATGTTTCTGTTGGGTATTCTGGTAGTGTTAATGCTACACCATTTACGGAAACTGTTGGATTATTAGCCAACGTTGTTTTGTTCTTAGTAGCATTTGCTTTGAATCTTTTGTCTTCAGCCTGTGCTTTTGCTAATTGTTTTTCCGAACCCCAATCACCATAATCACGTACAGCATTCACTGGTCCTGCTGGTGTTTTATTTGGATCAGAGTCTACTGCTTTGGAACCTAGTTTAATAACAGTTGCTGTTAAAGCATATCCTTCAACTTTCGTTTTAACATTAAACTTCATACCTTCTTGCAGGGCTTCGTAAAGTTCATGATCGTTTTGAGCTCCACCTGTGTAGTAAAGGTGTTCTACATATTTCGAAGTTCCTGAATTTAAGAATTTATCATCAGTAGTTAATCCTTTTGATCCATCTGGGTATGTTACATCACGAACCATTGTGATTTTACCAGTTACCTTATCTCCATTTGGATAAGTTATAGTTTTTGTTATCGGTTGCGCTAGCTTTCTTGCAGGCCCTACTACTGTACCATTAGAGTAGGTAATAGATGCTGCTGCAAAGTCGAACCAGTTAATATTATTTTTAAGTTGCTCTAAGTTTTTTGTACCCGCAGTACCAACAACAGTATTTCCAGAAGGAATATTAGTTTTAACACCATTTAAAGTAACAGTTGCTTCACCTGCAGTCGCGTTTCCTTTTTTTACTACCTCAATCATAGAAGGATCCGTAATACTTGGATTGGCATTCATGATTTCACGTTTAACCGCAGCTACTTCTTCATCTGTTAATTCATTAATATTTTTTACCGGAGTCTTAGTTGTAGGAGCTACGATTGCTGTATTGGTAGTAGTTTCACCTGCCAACACTGCTTCAACCTTACCTACGTGTCCTGCACGTTTCATCTCAGCATAGACAGCTTCGATAGCAGATGAAATACGTTGAAGTTGGGCATCCAATTCTTCCTTAGTGATTTCTCCGGCAGCAAGAGCTTTCTTAGAAGCTTCGATTTGAACTTTTGCTGAAGCTACTGCGGTTGCGATTGCTTCTTTTCCAGCTTTATCTTCTGCCTTTTTATCCGCAAAGTTTGAGGCAGTTGTGTTCAATACTTCTGCTTCAGATGTCAGCTGCTCAAGAACAGTTTTAGTAGCAGTAATTGGGTTTTCTGCTTTCTTTTCGTCCTTTTTATCAGCTTTTTCATCAACTGCTTTATCAGCTTTTTTGTCAGTTAAAGGAGCAGTCAGTGTTGCTTTTTCTTTGTCAGCTACTTCTGTTTTTTCAGTTGTAGCTGTTTCAGATGCTTTATCATCTTTCTTAGATACTTCAGCAGCTAATTTTGCAACTTCCTCATCACTCAAGGCCGGCTTTTCTACTACAGCCGCTTCTGTCGTAGCAGAAAGAGCTGGTGTCGTCACATTTGCGACATTCTCACTTACCTTATCATCTTTTGGAGCAGATGCCACAGCTTCTGTTTTATTTTCAGTAGCTGTTTCTTCTGCTTTGGCAGTCGTTTGGGCAGCACCCAAAATCAAGGCTGTCCCCAACAGCACACTCGCAGCACCAAAATGATACTTACGAATAGAGAAACGTTGGCTCAAACCATACCAATCAAAAGATTTATTTTTTTGTCTTTTTGATTTATACATAATGTTCACTTTCCACATTTTTTTATGCAATTTCAAATTACAATTACATATCATAAATTATACCACGTAAACGCCATCAAAACAACTATAATCAACAGTTTAATCAACAGTTTTTTTCTGTGTTATAAAAGTATTTTTTTCTTGTTATTTTAAAAATTAATATGTTAAAATATATGTACTTGTGCATATTATTCTGCGAAGAGATTAATCTTGGTTTTTAGCCATTTTTTTGATATAATAATCTTAAGTATAATTTTATTGGAGGTTCTATGCGTTTTAATCAATTCAGCTATTTAGCGCTACCTAGAGATACAATTATCTTTGAATTAAAAAAGTACGGGTTTGATTTACCAGTCAACATTACAAATAAAAAGATGCTTGAAGCGTTTCTTATTCGTTTCTTTTTTAATTACAAAGATAGCACCTATCCCCTATCCAGTTTAGCAGCTGATAAAGAAACTGACTTACTGACATTTTTTCAGTCAGATAAAGAGTTGACTGCAGATATTTTCTATACTGTAGTCTTTCAACTTTTAGGTTTTTCTTATTTGGTTGATTTTGAAGACAGTGATGTTTTTCGTAAAGAAACTGGTTTTCCCATTATATATGGTGACTTGATTGAAAATCTCTATCAGTTGCTTAATACTCGAACCAAAAAAGGAAACCTCCTGATTGATCAACTGGTAAGTGATGGTCTCATCCCTGAAGATAATACCTACCACTACTTTAACGGCAAGAGTTTAGCAACTTTTTCTAGCCATGATGTGATTCGAGAAGTCGTTTACGTTGAGTCTCGTGTCGATACTGATCAAAAGGGCCTACCAGACTTAGTCAAGGTCAGCATTATTCGACCTCGTTTTGATGGGCAAATCCCTGCTATCATGACAGCCAGCCCCTACCATCAGGGAACAAATGACAAGGCTAGCGACAAGGCTCTCTACAAGATGGAGGGCAATCTCGATGTTAAGCCTGCTCACAAGATTGAGCTAGAGGAACCTCAACTCAATCTCGTCCAAGCTCATGGTCAAGCTGAGCTTGTGTCAGAAGCTGAGGAAAAGCTAACGCACATCAACGCTAGCTATACACTCAACGACTACTTCCTTCCACGAGGCTTTGCTAATCTCTATGTCTCAGGTCTTGGTACCAAAGACTCTACTGGTTTCATGACTAATGGGGACTACCAGCAAATCGAGGCTTATAAAAATGTTATTGATTGGCTCAACGGTCGTTGCCGTGCCTTTACTGACCACACGCGCCAGCGTCAAGTCAAGGCTGACTGGTCAAACGGAAAAGTAGCTACAACAGGACTTTCCTATCTAGGTACCATGTCAAACGGCCTTGCCACTACTGGTGTAGATGGCTTAGAAGTTATCATTGCCGAGGCTGGTATTTCCTCATGGTACAACTACTATCGTGAAAATGGTTTAGTGACTAGCCCAGGTGGTTATCCAGGTGAGGACTTTGATTCTCTTGCTGAGTTAACCTACTCTCGTAATCTCTTGGCTGGCGACTTTATTCGTGGTAATGAAGCTCACCAAGCTGATTTGGAAAAGGTAAAAGAACAACTGGATCGCAAGACTGGCGACTACAATCAGTTTTGGCATGACCGCAATTATCTGCTCAATGCTGATAAAGTGAAGGCAGAGGTTGTCTTTACCCATGGTTCTCAGGATTGGAATGTCAAACCACTTCATGTTTACCAGATGTTTCACGCCCTTCCTGATCATATAAACAAGCACCTCTTTTTCCATAATGGCGCACATGTTTACATGAACAACTGGCAGTCCATTGACTTCCGTGAGTCCATGAATGCTTTGTTGACAAAGAAATTACTGGGACAAGAAACAGATTTTCAACTTCCTACTGTTATCTGGCAGGACAATACAACTCCTCAGACTTGGTTATCTCTTGATAACTTTGGTGAGCAAGAAAACTTCTTGACCTTCTCACTCGGTCAAGAAGAACAGGTCATTCAAAACCAGTACTCAGATAAGGATTTTGAGCGTTATGGTAAGACATACCAGACCTTCAATACGGAACTCTATCAAGGGAAAGCCAATCAGATTACTATTGACCTGTCTGTGACCAAAGATCTCCACCTGAACGGTCGCGCTCAGCTCAATCTTCGTATCAAATCTAGTACAAACAAGGGACTCTTATCAGCCCAACTGCTAGAATTTGGTCAAAAGAAATACCTACAGCCTTATCCAGCTATTTTAAGTGCTAGAACCATTGACAACGGTCGCTATCACATGCTGGAAAATCTCTGTGAATTGCCATTTAGTGCAACTACACAACGAGTCATTACAAAAGGCTATCTCAATTTACAAAATAGAAATGATTTACTGTTAGTAGAGGATATTAAGGCAGATGAATGGATGGATGTCCAGTTTGAACTGCAACCAACTATTTACAAGCTAAAAGAAGGAGACACTCTCCGTTTAGTCCTCTATACTACTGACTTTGAAATCACCATACGTGACAACACCGCTTACCACCTGACTGTTGATCTTGAACAGTCTACTCTTACCCTACCTTGTCAAAAGGTATAATATCAGACTTTCAGTGTTGAAATTTTCCAAGGAAAGCTTAATTACGTGACCATTTGCCTTCCTATAACCAATAAACTCCACTTGAACAGTCGAAAGAAACTACAACTTGGTATCAAATCCAGTCCAAATAAAGGCTATTAGAAGCCCTACTACTGGAGCTTGAACAAAAGATACCACCCCATAACCAACATGTGTAACCCTCTATCATACACGCTACCACACCACATGTTGGACAAGCTATGTGAATTGCTGTTTAGCGTAGATTCACAAGAGGCCGTGACAAAATGCTACCAAAATTGAATGATTTACTATTAGTAGAGAACAACCATGCAGATGAAGGGATACCCAACTAGTGACAAGTTAAAAGAGGGAGATGCTCTCCATCTAGTTCTTTATACTATTGACTTTGAAATCATCATACGTGACAATACCGCTTACCACCCGACTGACGATTTCGATCAGTCCACGCTTTCTGTACTTTGTACAAGGAGTAAATTTTATGAATAAATCTGAACACCGCCACCAACTCATACGGGCACTTGTAACCAAAAACAAGATTCATACTCAAGCTGAGTTACAAGCTCTTCTTGCTGATAACGACATTCAAGTTACTCAGGCAACTCTTTCCCGTGATATCAAAACAATGAATCTTTCAAAAATACGTGAAGAAGATAATTCTTACTACGTGCTCAATACTGGTTCAATTTCAAAATGGGAAAAACGCCTAGAAACTTATATGGAAGATGCTCTTGTACTGATGCGTCCAGTTCAACATCAAGTACTTTTGAAAACTCTTCCTGGTCTGGCTCAATCATTCGGTTCTATTATTGATGCCTTGAACTTCCCTGACGCTATCGCTACCCTCTGTGGTGATGATGTCTGTCTTGTCATCTGTGAAGATGCAGAGGCTGCACAAAATTGCTTTGAAGAATTGAAAAAATTTACACCACCCTTCTTCTTTGGTGAATAACAAAATTCCGTGTCTGATGAGGCACGGAATTTTTTATCTTCTCTACTGAGATGGATTTTCATTTTTGGTTCGTGCCAATCTCAGGGCACGATTTGGATTGAGACGATTAAATAGTTCTTCCAATTTCTTTTCATTCCAAACATCTGCGGCGGAAACGAAATTGCCATCCGCATCTCGGAAAGATATCGGTTTATCTCCCATACCAGTCTCCTAGTCTACAAATTCAAACTCAAATTTACCAATGCGGACCAAGTCCCCATCCTTAGCACCACGCGCACGAAGGGCTTCATCAACCCCCATACCACGAAGCTGGCGAGCAAATTTCATGACTGATTCGTCACGATCAAAGTTGGTCATGTTAAAGAGTTTCATGAGTTTTTCACCAGAAAGTAGCCATGTTGCATCATCATCACGACTAATTTCAAAGGCTTTTTCTTCCTCATCAAATCCATAGTAAGCTTCTTCTTCCATATCTGACTCGTCGTAGAGCAAGAATTCTGGTGTCTTGTCTAACAATTCAGCTGTAGCATCCAAAAGTGTAGCCAGACCTTGCTTGGTCAAACCAGATATTGGGAAAATAGCTGGTAACTCTTCAAATTCATCGTAGTTTTCAGCTAGTTTCTGCTTGAATTCTACAAGATTTTCCTGACTCTCAGGCATATCCATCTTATTAGCTACGATGATCTGCGGACGCTCCATGAGGCGAAGATTGTACGACTCCAACTCCTTATTGATAGCTAGGTAGTCCTCATAAGGATCACGGCCTTCGCTAGCTGACATATCAATAATATGAAGGATGACACGTGTACGCTCGATGTGACGGAGGAACTGAGTTCCCAGACCAACTCCTTGACTAGCTCCTTCAATCAAACCTGGTAAATCTGCTACTGCAAAAGATTCTCCTGATTGGGTACGAACCATTCCTAGATTTGGCACAATAGTCGTAAAGTGGTAGGCACCAATTTTAGGTTTAGCCGAGGTAATAACACTTAAAAGTGTTGATTTCCCTACAGATGGGAAACCTACTAAACCGACATCTGCTAAGATTTTTAGTTCCAATTGTAACTCACGTTCCTGACCTGGTTCTCCATTTTCAGAGATTTCCGGTGCAGGATTTTTCGGTGTCGCAAAGCGGATATTTCCACGACCACCACGACCACCGTGGGCTACAATAAATTCTTGACCGTGTTCAATCAAATCTGTCAAGACCTTGCCTGTCTCAGCATCACGAACAGTCGTACCTTGCGGTACACGAACTCTTAGGTCTTCAGCACCACGACCATGCATCCCTTTGGTCATTCCTTTTTCACCAGAATCAGCCTTGAAATGGCGATTGTAGCGGAAATCCATCAAGGTACGCAAACCTTCGTCTACAACGAAGACGACATTACCTCCACGACCACCATCACCACCCCAAGGACCGCCATTAGGGACATATTTTTCACGGCGAAAGGCAACCATACCATCGCCACCATTACCAGCCTTGACCTTAATCTTGGCTGTATCTAAAAACATACTCATTTTTTCTTCTCACTTTAAAAAAGGGCTGGGAAATCCCAGTCACAAAATTTTCTTGAATCTATTTTATAGATTACTGAGGGCACCAATTGCAGTTGCAAAAATTCCCAATAAACTTGCTACTAGCATGATAATCACGATAAGCAAGGTTATTTTCTCAAACAAGGTTTTTTTACGATTTCCATTATCTCCAAATGCCATTTTTATCTCCTTCGTTACATTCTATTTTCTATTATCTTAGCATGAATTTAGCTAGTTTTCAATAGTCAGTTGCTACAGGTGCAATAATCCATAAAATGATATAAGCTACAATTCCTGCCCCATAACAAAATGCAAGAACACCCCATATTACACGAACAATAGTCGGATCAATATCAAAATAATTTGCGACCCCAGCACATACTCCAGCAATTTTTTGATCACTACCACTTCTCATCAATTGTTTTTTCATAGCTATTCCTCTTTCTATTCTTCATGGTCTTTCCAATAATCTCTGATACTGATTAACTGTGTTTTTGAAGCCCTCAGCATTCGTCTAGAGCCTTTTACGGGCACAGCAACCACCTGTTGCGGTAAATACAAAACTGTCTTAAAGATACGCTGGCTGACCGTATCATCTTTGGCTAAATCTTTCTGGAAGTTATTTGAAATAATGGCATCCAGATAAAACTCATGCACTCGTTTTCCAAAGTTCTCAGCTGAAATCTCGTACAATTTCTCTGATAAGGTATGCTCATCCATGTCCGGCGTAGCAATCAGGGCTTCCAGAATAGCACCAGCCAAATCATGTTCTCCGTAGTACAAGGTTCCAAACATTTTATCACTGATCAGATTGTCCAGATAAGGATTTCCATGAGCAATGAGAGGTGTCCCACTGGCTAAGCTTTCCAAGTATGTCAAACCTTGCGTTTCACTTGTCGATGCCGAGATGAAGAAATCCGCCGCCTTATAGTAAAGAGCGGTCTCACTAGGAGCAATCATACCTGTAAAGAAAACGGAGTCTTGAATCTCTAGTTTCTGGGCTTGGTCTTTGAGGTCATCCAGATAAGGACCGTCCCCAGCTACCACCAGTTTAACCTTGTCTTCTTCTTTCAGAACATCTGCAAAGGCTGCAAGTACTGCTTGAATATTTTTTTCATAGGAAATTCTGGAAAGACTCAGCAACATCTTTTCATCATCTTGAATCCCCAGTTTACTACGCAGTTCTTTCAGATTTTCTTGCTTGATTTCTGGACGTTCAAACTTGGCTAATTCAATCCCAGTAGGAATAACACGTTTTTCCACCTTGACCTTATAGTCAGATAACAAGTCACGGACAATCTCACTCGGGCAAATAACCCCATCCACATCGTGCAGGAAACCTCTGACCAGATACTTGACCATACTAGGACGAATCAACATCCCCTTAGCAATATAATGCACGTAGTCTTCGTATTGGGTGTGATAGGTATGGATGACTGGAATCTTCAATTCACGCGCAATCCAAATCCCCAACAGGCCAAGAGAAAATTCTGTCTGAGTGTGGATAATATCAAGTTGATATTGTTTAGCAATTTCAAGCGCCTTGCTGAAGCCTCGATAGGCAAAGCGACGATCCTTAAAAGCAAAGAAAGGAACACTTGGAATGCGGATAATTTGCCAATCTTCATAACGATTGACATCCTTATCTGTCGTCGTAAAGATAAAAACAGCGTGCCCCTGCTTTTCAAGTTCTGTTTTCAAGGTCCGAATACTGGTCGCAACACCTGAAACCTGAGGAAAATAGGTATCTGTAAATAAACCAATTCGCATAGATTACCTCACTTTTTACTTTCTCCCTAAAGCGGCTTGTTTCTCATAAAAGTCCAACCAGATTTGTAACAGATGCTCTTCAGAATACTCTCTAGAAATATTCTTAGCTTTTTCTTTCAAATCTTTTAAAGCAGCAGGATTCGCTTGATATTCCAGAATAGCTTCTTTCATCTCTTCTCTATCTGCTGTAGCCCGATAATCTCCCTCCAAAATTACCTTATAAAGATCTAAATCACGCAACATAATAGGAGCTTCACAACTAGCAGCCTCTAAAATCGTCATAGGAAAGAGTTCATTATAACTAGGCAACAAGAAAAGGTCCGCTAGGGCATACAATTCGCGCATCCGCTCTGGTGATACAATACCTGGAAAAATCAAATTTTTAGGAGGATTTTCCATAATTTTCTTGTAGCGTTCATAACCATCTGTCATGCCACCAAAAGAGAAACCACCTGCCCAGATAAAGGTAATCTGAGGCAATTCCTCAGCCAGACGGATAAAATCATCAATCCCTTTGCGTTTCTGAACTTGACCAGCACCTACTACGATAAACTGATTGTCACTAAGACCTAGCTCTGTACGCAGTCTCGCTACCTCTTCCTGTGGAAGGGGATGCCATTTTTCCTTGTTGACAAAGTTAGGAATATAGGTAACTTTTTCACGTGGAATACCAGCTGCCACCAAATCCTCGATAAACATAGGATTGACCACCACCAAATGCTCCATCCGGTTGTAAAAAGAAAATACATAGCGTTTCACAATTCCCTTTAAGAAAAATGGAATTTTTAAACTCCCCTCAAGTGTATCAGGCAAGAAATGCACATAGCCAATTTTCCTCCCTGAGCGTTTCTTTTGGAAGGTTGATAAATAATAGGGGAAATCAATTGTATGAAAGTGAGTCACATCTGCCTCTATTGGAAGATTTTCTGTAACAATCAATTGGTCCTTGGCATCACGGTGAAGAAGACGAACTAATTCACGGTAAGCACCTGAAACTCCTTGTCCTGCTACTTTCTCACTTGAACTCAACATATTGATGCGTAATTTCTTTTTTTCCATAACTACTATTATATCATTTTCTTTGAATAAAATCAGCAAAAGAAAGGAGAGACTAGAGGAAAAGAGGGGGAAATTTCCTCGCTTTTCCAATAATCTCTCACATGCTATTATATGTTTACTTAATGCCTAGGGCAATGCGTGCATAGCGACTCATTTTTTCAACAGTCCAGGCTGGATACCAAACCAATTTGACCTCAGTATCCGTTACTTCTGGAACCTCTGTCATAGCATCATAAATCTGGTCTGTCAAAAGGTCTGCTAGGGGACAACCCATAGTTGTCAACGTCATATCAATCTCTGTTTGCCCTGTGTCGCCGTCAAAACGAATCTCATAAATCAAACCAAGATTGACAATATCGATTCCCAACTCAGGGTCAATAACTTCTTCCAAGGCTGATAAAATTCGTGTTTTGATGTTTTCAATTTGCTCTTCTGTATAAGCCATATTCATCCTCACTCTTAGTCTTCAATAAAATCACGAAGCGGTTTGCTGCGACTTGGTTGGCGTAGTTTTCTCAAAGCTTTAGCTTCAATCTGACGGATACGCTCGCGAGTCACGTTAAAGACTTTGCCCACATCTTCAAGGGTACGCATTTTCCCATCATCTAGCCCAAAACGTAGACGCAAAACATTTTCTTCACGGTCTGTAAGAGTATCCAAGACCTCATCCAACTGCTCACGCAAGACGATACGAGTTGTATAGTCCACTGGATTTTCAATCACTTCGTCTTCGATAAAGTCCCCAAGATGGCTATCATCCTCTTCACCGATAGGAGTTTCAAGGGATACCGGTTCTTGGGCAATCTTCAAGATTTCACGAACCTTGTCAGGGGTCATATCCATACGTTCAGCGATTTGTTCTGGTGTTGGATCTTGTCCCAATTCTTGAAGGAGATTACGCTGTTCACGAACCAATTTATTGATAGTTTCAACCATGTGGACTGGGATACGGATGGTACGAGCTTGATCCGCAATAGCACGAGTGATAGCCTGACGAATCCACCAAGTTGCATAAGTTGAGAACTTGAACCCTTTAGAATAGTCAAACTTGTCAACCGCCTTCATCAAGCCCATATTTCCTTCTTGAATCAAGTCAAGGAACTGCATACCACGGCCGACATAGCGTTTAGCAATAGAAACAACCAAACGAAGGTTGGCTTCCGCAAGACGTTGTTTGGCTTCGATATCACCAGCTTCAACAGCTAGTGCCAATTCTTTTTCTTCTTCATTGGTCAAGAGAGGAACGACCCCGATTTCTTTCAAGTACATACGGACAGGGTCATTGACCTTAGCCGAAGTTGAACCAATCAAGTCCTCATCGCTGAGTTCTGGCTCTTCTTCTGCACTAAGAACACGCGCACTTGGATTTCCTTCGTTATCTGTGATAGAAATTCCAGCATCCTGAATCCGTTGCAAGAGGTCTTCAATCCCATCAGCATCCAAGGTAAAAGGAATAACTAGACTAGCATTGATTTCATCATCAGTTGCTGTCCCTTTTTGCTTATGATTACGGATAAATTCTGCTACTTGTACGTCAAATGTTGTTACTTCTTTTTGTTTTGTTGCCATTATTACTCCATTCTTCTCTTTTGGGAAATTAAACGTTCCAACTCTTCTAGGGCTGTGTCTGTATCTCCTACATGGCTAGCTTCCTGCACCTTCTTTTTGATTCTCATATTATCCTGATTCAAGAGAGCCTTGTTTCGAGTCACTTCTACTTCACTAAGTTCCTGAGGTGACATCTCAGCAGGCAAATCCTGAGCTAAGACTTGGTACCAAGCTCTTTCAACTTCCTCTGTTTGTTCTGCTAGAACTTCTGGAGGAAGATTTCCATACTGACCAAGCAAGTCATATAAGACCTGAAATTCAGGAGTGTCAAATGCAAAGTCTTCTCGCAAACGGTAATCGTTCAAAACAAGAGGAGATTCCATCATTCGATAAAGTAGATGAGCTTCTGCTCTCATAATAGCTGATAACTGCTTGGTGACAGGCATAGTGATTGACGTCGGTCTGGAAATACCTTCCATGCGATTCTGCCTTTGTGCCTGACGACTCTCATTAACAATCTGCTCAATCTGGGCATAATCAAAGGACGCCAGACTGTCAGCTAAAATATGTATATAGCTGTTTTGAGCAGTAATAGATTTTTCTTGAACAATCAAGGGAGCTATTTTTTCAATAAACTCAATCTGAGCCTGCAAATTTTCACTATTTTCAGGTTTGTACTGGTGAATGTAAAACTCAATCGGACTAATACGAGTTTTCGTTAATAGATAGGCCAAGTCTTCTGGACCATTTTTTTGTAGATACTCATCTGGATCCAAGTTATCAGGCATGCTGACAATTTGCACAGGTATATCACCAATTTCATCCAGTGCTTTCAATGTCGCAGCTTGCCCAGCCTTATCGCCATCGTATACCAGAACCAACTTCTTGGTTAACCTTTTCAGATGCTCAACATGCTCACGGCTCAAGGCTGTTCCCATGGACGCCACAGCGTTTTCGATTCCAGCCCGATAGGCTGCAATGACATCCATGAATCCTTCCATCAGGTAAATCTCACTGGTTTTGCCAGAAGATTTTTTTGCCCTATCCATATGATATAATTCGTAACTTTTGTTAAAAATTGCAGTCGATCGGCTATTTTTATACTTAGAAGTTTGTGAATCCGTTTTCTGCCAGATACGACCTGAGAAGGCAATGACCTTGCCCTGGTCATTTGTCAGGGGAAACATGATCCGATTGTGAAATGTATCTACAAATTGATTAGCATCCGAGAGATAAAACAATCCTGAATCTAGAAAATCCTCTTCACGATACTGACCAGACAAACGTTGATAAAGATAGTTGCGTTCTGGAGGTGCTAAACCAATCCGAAAATGTTTGAGCACTTCATCTGTCAAACCACGCTGATAAAGGTAATTTCTGGCCTCTTCTCCCATAGTCGTTGTCATGAGAATAGCATGGTAAAATTTGGCAGCATCTTCGTGCATATCATAAAGAGCTTGGTGAGGCGAAACTGGCTTATGTTCACTATAAAGCGGCTTTTCAACCTCAATCCCAACACGCTGACCTAAGATTTGGACAGCCTCCATAAAGGGAACCCCTTGGTACTCCTCGATGAACTTAAAGACGTCACCTGATCGACCACAACCAAAACAGTGGTAAAACTGCTTGTCCTCTACAACGTTGAAAGAAGGTGTCTTTTCACCATGAAAAGGACAGAGCCCTAGATAGTTCCGTCCTGCCTTTTGTAAAGAAATCACATCTCCTATGACTTCCACAATGTTGGCATTGTTTTTGATTTCTTCAATGACTTGTTTGTCAACCATACACAATACCTCCATCTTATCATAGTATCACGTAAACTAGTATAGCTTATTTCTGAAAAAAAGTAAACCATTTCATACGCTTTACATGATACTATTTCATAAGTTTCCAGCGATCATATAAAAGTGAATCTTTTGAGCAAATCGTTCCAATATTTGAAAGAAAAATAGAAAAAAATAAAGACTATTTCACTTGATCTTCGAGGTTATTTTTCAATATCCTGCTAATATACTGACCATCTTTTCTACTGATGCAAGCTATTGCATAAGTCAATGGTGCTTTGTATACCTCTCCTCTATATGATGGATCATGATGGATCGGTCAATACAGGTATAGAATAATAGGCGTTCTTTTTATTTTAAGGTCAATAAACCATTTACCTCCTAGGTATTTACGGAAGGTTTCACCGATATAAACGGTCAAATAATCCAACATCTTGCGGTCTGCTATCAAAGCATGGTGGACTTCGTAGTGAGCTAAAATCCAAGCCTCCAAATCATCCAAAGATTGCATGCTATAGTCTAAATTTAGCCCTTCTTTCTCCGCAAACTCCCTAGTAAAATAGTCCATCTTAAATCCAATTTGAAAAATCTATTCCTGAAAATCTTCTTGTGTGTAAGCCATCTTCTTATCTCCTACTCCTATTAAATTTTTAGAATCATATATTGATTATACTATAAATTGTAGTAGGTAGAAATAAGAAGTATGATTTCGATTATATCTTTAATACAAAAAAACTTTCCACCTTAAGATCTACTGTTTTTATGCTCCTTCTGTATCATCCCATTTATCTACGATCTCTCTTTCGCAATCCTGAAAACTTGCTAGATCTGGGAAATCTTTTTCCGTCATATAATCTAGCAAGAATTCTGCTACACTACTAAAGACAAAGCTTCTCTCATTACACTTGAACGTACTCAATTGTTTTGCAAAAGTTTCTCTAGTAGAAACTTTTGCACGATACTCTTTAAAGTCAATAGTTGATAATTGATAAATCTCCCGACTAAGTAAGAGATGGTAGAGTTTAATCCATTCAATATCCTGCTCACTAAAGGCTTGTCCAAAAATAAAATGATCTTTGTGATTTTCACAAACAGCCTTAAAAGTTTTACCAGACTTCGTCTTTTTTTCATCTAATTTAAAATGATAAAAAGCTACTTTATCAGAAGTCTTTTTCTGATAGAGCTTGAGAGCCTCTACCATTGGATAGCTGATGTACAATTTCCCTGCACCTGTTTCATTTGAAAATTCATTTATCATCTCCGAAACTTCTCTCATATTCTGATCAAAGTCTAATTCAGATCTAGAACTGTGATGATGGCCATCCAAATCAAAAAACAAATAAATTTCCGAAACTTCTCTACGAGATAAGTTGACAATGTCATTTTGTTCATCTTTTTCTTTTTCATTTTCTAACTCAAGAATGTAAGAAAATAGGTCAACATCATCTGCTTCACTTGCAAATGATTTTTTATACTCTGTGTAATGACGATAGAGAGAATAGATATTTGTTTCATAAGGATAGATCTGTGATGCTTCAATCCCGATTGATTTAGCTATTTCTGATAAAAGTTTTGGTTCAGCTATCTTTCCTTCAACTACAAATACAATCCTGTTCTTACTCATCAAAAGCACCTGCATTATACATCTTTTCCAAATTATGAGCCATCCGTAATTCTTTTACGGTTAGAGAAGACAGTTCCTTAATCTGGTTGTTCTGTACGATAAAATAACAATCCGGTCGCAACAAATCATTCGACATGATGGTTGTATTGTGGGTTGTAAATACGGATTGAACTTCCCCATTTCTGATCTTTTTCAAAATGGTTTCCGAAACTTCATTATGGTAATAGGCATCAAATTCATCGACGACCAAAAAGGTGATATCACTAAGTTGAATCATCCAATAGAAGAAAACCATGATCACTTTGGTCCCATGTGATGCCACACTATAGATATTAACTGTACGGTTTTTGAAACGAACCATAATAACAGAATTCCCCTCAGAATCTTCCCCTCGTTCCAATGAATAGTTGATGTCAAATTCATGCAAAAAATGTTCTAATTCTTCTAATTTACCTGCATCCACAATCGCTGATGCGATATAACCTTGACTCGATTTAAATCCCTGGTAAAAATTTCCCTCTGATGTTCCCGAACCAAAAAATAACATCCCTTCAACAAATTCTTTAAACTTCAAAAAAATACAGTTTGTTTCATCTGATAGTTCTAAATTTGTGTTATTAAATATGTATTTCACAAAAGATAAGGAGAGATCTCTCGTTTTTGTATTTAAATTTTCTGCGCCAACCAATTGGACTTCACGCCTACCTGCCTGAAAATCTTCAAATATAACGCAGTTGTCATTGATATAGACTGCCTCATCAAATACCTCTGTCATATTTTTCTTTTTATAGTGATAAACGACTCGGTCTTGATCAAACTTAAATTCATAAGAAAATACAGCAAAATCATCCGTACTTTCAAAATTTATATATTGATTGTAGTGATTTTCTTGTTTTGTAAAATCGGTTAAATGAGTAGTAATGTCCATCACCGCATAGGTCAAATTAGATTTTCCTGATCCATTTTTCCCATAAAGAACAGAATTTTTCACAATTCCATTTTTGATACTTTCAGAATTAAAATTATATTTACCGGCAGATAAATCCCAAACAAAATCATTTTTAAAATTTTTGAAATTTTTCACCGAAAAACGTTGTAACATGACAAATCTCCTTAATCGTATTTTTTTTACGGTTGATTTATTATAGCATCTTTCCACCTGTTTTCCAAGTCAAAAGAAAGAAATTATGAAGATATTCACGCTCTTTACAAAAGATCTTAATGGTATAATCTTCTCTTATATGACTAACCAAACAGAACCTCCTGTATCCTAGAAAAGGAAAAACTACTAAGAAACAGGCTTGCACCAACTTTAAACCTGCTGGACAATCCATCAAACAGCGTCCTAAAGCTATCAATCTTCCCTTAGAGAATGAGCATTATGAGATTGATACGGTTCTATTTAAAGGAACTAAGAAAACAACTCCTAAAAAAGTCGCATTAATCGAAAATTGGATTAACAACTATCCTAAAAAATGCTTGAACTACAAGTCACCCAGAGAATTTCTTATTGATAGCTAGTTTAAACTTGAAATTTGGCACACACTTTCCATAATTCTTTTTGCATCATTTTTTAGATTGTAAGATAAGATAAAAAACTCAGAAACAATTCCATGCCTCTAAGTTTTGCTTCATAATTTTTGATAAAATAAGGCTCTCTTCTATTCAAATAATTGATAGTAGTCTGAAATCTTCATCTTTGCTTTTTCTTCTTGATTCAAATCTTGGATAATTCGTCCTTCTTTCATGACAATTAAACGATTGCCATATTTGAGAGCATCTTCCATATGGTGGGTAATCATAAGCGCTGTCAGCTGGTCTTTCTTGACAAATTCATCTGTCAATTCCATCAAAGCAACACTAGTCTTTGGATCAAGGGCTGCAGTATGCTCGTCTAACAAGAGTAATTCAGGACGCTTCAAGGTTGCCATCAAGAGACTCAAAGCCTGTCTTTGTCCACCTGATAAGAACTCAATCGGTGTATTCAAATGTTTCTCAAGACCGTTTCCCACTTTTTCAATAGTTGCCTGAAACTCATCCTTATAGCTAGCCAGACGTCTCGGAAACAGTCCACGCTTTTCACCACGAAACTTGGCAATCAGGAGATTTTCAGCGACTGTCATACGAGGAGCTGTCCCCATCTTGGGATCTTGGAAGACTCGAGACAAATACTTAGCCCGCTTTTCTGGCGAAAACTTGGTAACATCTTCACCCAAAATACGGATGGTTCCACTGGTTAGTGATAAAGTTCCTGCAATAGTGTTAAAGAGAGTTGATTTACCAGCACCATTTCCACCTAAAATCGTGATAAAATCCTGTTCAAAAATTTCTAATGACACATCATTTAAAATAATCTTTTCTTCATCAAAGCCATTTTTAACGACTTTGGTTGCATTTTTTAATTCTACAATTGCTGTCATTTGCTTAACTTGGCTCCTTTCAAGATTGTTTGCTTAAATGTTGGAATCATGAGGCAGACTGCTAAAATCACGGCACTGTACAAACGAAGGTAACTTGTATTAAAGCCAAGAGCGATAACTGCCCACACTAAGAATTGATAAGCGATAGAACCTACAACGATGGTAACCAGACGTTCTGCCAAGCTCAAACTCTTGAAGATAACTTCTCCAATAATCAAACTTGCAAGCCCCACAACGATGACACCAATTCCTCGAGATACATCGGCATACCCTTCTTGCTGGGCAATAAGAGCTCCTGCAAGTGCAATCACACCATTTGATAAAACCAAGCCCATGAGCTCCATGCGTCCAGTATGAATCCCGAAACTTCTAGCCATATCAGGATTGTCACCTGTAGCAATATAGGCTTGTCCGAGTTTGGTATCCAAGAAAAAGAGCATGAGAGCAATAACAAGACTGACAAAGATAAGACCTGTCAAGAGTTGGTTCAAATCTGAATCAAAAGGCAAAACATCCTGGATTTGCTTGGTTCCAAGCAATCCTAAATTTGCACGTCCCATAATCAAGAGCATGATAGAGTGACAGGAAGTCATCACCAAAATCCCTGAGAGCAAGGTTGGGATCTTCCCTTTTGTATAAAGAAGTCCTGCTGCCATTCCAGCCAAACAACCTGCTCCTACAGCAACAAGAGTCGCTAAAAATGGGTTCACTCCTTTGGTTATCAAAGTGACAGCAACAGCTCCCCCAAGAGGGAAGGAACCTTCTGTCGTCATATCTGGAAAGTTCAAAATCCTAAATGTCATAAAGATCCCCAGACCTAAAATAGCCCAGACAAATCCTTGAGAAATAATAGATAATATCATCTGTTTCTTAACCTTTTCTATATGATTTCTATTGTAAAAAATTGGAGGAGATGTCCCCAACTCCTCCATTACAGATTATTCAATCACTTGTCCTGCTTCTTTAAGAACAGATTCAGGAATCGTAATACCTAGCTCTTGTGCCAATTTTTTGTTAATTACTGACTTACCAGTTGAAAACACATTGACTGGAGTATCAGCTGGTTTAGCACCTTTCAAAACTTGCGCAATCATTTTACCTGTTGCCACACCAAGGTCATGTTGGTCAACTACAACGGATGCCAAACCACCAGCTTCTACCATGGCAGTCGCGCTTGGATAGATTGGCTTTTTAGCTGATTGATTGCTTGATACAACTGTTGAAAATGCAGATGCAATGGTGTTGTCGATTGGAACCCAGATAGCATCGACCTTACTAGTCATAACGTTAACTGTTGAAGCAATTTCATTTGTTGAAGGAACTGCAAATGTTTCCACTGTCAAACCTGCTTTTTCAGCATAAGCCTTAAATTCTTCTACCTGTGTTTTTGAATTATCTTCGCTACTTGAGTAAAGGGCTCCGATTGTTTTTACATTTGGTGTAAGAGCCTTAATGAGTTCAACTTGTTGTTGAGCTGGATTGTGGTCAGATACCCCTGTAATGTTTCCACCTGGTTTTTTCAAATCTTTAACCAGGTTAGCACCGATTGGGTCTGTAATAGCAGCCATGATAACCGGTAGGTCTTTTGTGGCACTAGCCAAACCTTGAGCAGCTGGTGTCGCAATACCAACCACAAGGTCATTCCCATTTGCAACCAATTGTTTACTCATTGTCGCAACCTTACTTTGGTCACCTTCTGAGTTCATAAAATCGATTTTAACTTGATCATCTTTATATCCTTCTTCTGCAAGTCCATCTTGGATTCCTTTATAAATCAAGTCAAGAGATGGATGACTCACAAACTGAAGGACACCAACTTTGGCAACTTTCTTCTCATTCTTAGCTTCTGATTTATTCATTGAAGAGTAAATCAAGCTTCCTGCTACTAAGACTGCTAAGGCAGCGATAATTCCAATTAAACGTTTATTTTTCATTCTATTTCTCCTTTTTATTCCTTTAAAGTACTTCACTTATCTAAACAAGCGACGCCATCGTTTTCTTTCCATACTAACCTCCATCAAAAAAGTCCTCACACAAAAAACTTGTGTGAGGACGTCGATGCGCGGTACCACCTCAATTATAGGGAATTTCCCTATCGCTCTGTCTCGCAATAACGAGATGCACTGTAAGGTGTGCTCACCGAATTTTTATGATTTCAAATTCTAAATAACATTCAGCCCAATTTTCATCATCATCACTTATCTGTTTTCAGCTACCACAGACTCTCTAAAAAGTTTAAATGATTACTTTTCTGAATGGTTAAATTATATCATTTTTCAACTACTTGTCAAGACTCTTTTAGCATTTTTTTAAACTATTCAAAAACTTCCCCTATAGAAAAGAGGAAGTTTGATAGGTATCAGCCTGAATTACGCAATCCTGTCGCAATTCCGTTGATGGTTGTATGGATTAATTTTTCTTGGTCGCTAGATAATTCTCCTCGGCGTTGACGTTTAATCAACTCCAACTGGATATAGTTAAGGATATTAAAGTAAGGCATACGGTAATCCAAACTTGCTTTTAGATATGGATTTTCAGCCAAGAGTTCGTCATAACCTTCGATAGCCAAGATAACTTCCTTGGTAACTTGCCATTCATTTAGAATAGTCTCATAGATTGCTTTGACTTCTTCATCCTCACACAGTTTGGCATATTCAAAAGCAATATTCATATTTGATTTTGACAAGACCATATCAACATTTGAAAGAAGCGATTGGAAGAAAGGCCAGTTTTGGTACATATCTCGTAAGATAGCGATATTCTCTGGATTTTTATCGATAAATTCCTTGAAGCTTGAACCAACCCCATACCATCCAGGGAACATGACGCGACTTTGCGACCATGAGAATACCCAAGGGATAGCTCGCAAACCACCGATTTCAGTAATCGTCTTACGAGCGGCTGGACGAGAACCAATGTTAAAGCTTGAAATAGCCTTGATTGGACTTGACTCGAAGAAATAATCATAGAAATGATCATTACCAAAGACCAAATCACGGTAGATATCGTAACTACGGTCCACTACTTGATCCATAATGGCTTCATAACGATTTGAGGTATTGGTATCACTCTTCTTCTGAGTAATCATACGGTTAATGGCTGCAGATACTAGCATTTCAAGGTTATAGTAGGCAGCGTCCTTGTTACCGTATTTATTTCCAATTACTTCACCCTGCTCCGTCAAGCGGATACGATCCTTGATAGACTTGAGCGGTTGAGATGTGATGGCTTCATAGGTTGGTCCACCACCACGACCGACAGTACCACCGCGACCATGGAAGAAGGTAACCTTAACGCCAAATTCATCTCCGATAGCAGTCAATTGTTGTTGAGCCTTGTAGAGAGTCCAACATGATGATAGGTAACCACCATCTTTATTACTATCAGAGTAACCAAGCATGATTTCTTGGTAGTTATTACGTGAAGCAATCCATTTCTTGGCAAGGGGAAGAGAAAGGTATTCTCTCATGGTTTCTTCTGAGTGGTCCAAGTCCTCGATTGTTTCAAAGAGAGGTACAATTTGAACACGGGCTCTTTCTTTATCAACTAGACCTACTTCTTTTAGTAAGATAGCCAATTCCAACATGTCTGATACGCTGGTTGCATGTGAAATGATAGTCTGACGAATGACATCATCCCCCAACTTATCTTTCAACTTACGAGCAGCCTTAAAGATTGCTAATTCTTTTTCAAGTAACTCTGATTTTTCAACATGAGTGGCAGAAAGAATACGTGGATCTTCCTCTAATTCTTTCAAGAGAAGCTGGCATTTTTCTTCTTCACTTAGTTCGCTATAACGAGAATGAATTCCTGCTGATTTCAAGAGTTCGGCCACACAAGCTTCATGAACACTAGAATCTTGACGCATGTCGATGGATGCCAAATAGAAACCAAAAATTTCAACTGCCTGAATCAGCTCAACAAAATCACCAGAAATCAGTGCTTCACCCTTGTTTTCCAAGAGGGAATCACGAATGGTAATTAAATCTTTATAAAAATCATTAGCTGTTTCATAGCGAGCCCCAACTTCCTTATCCTCAATCAGATAGGTTTTTGTTGCTTTTATTTTTGATTGAATATCAAACAAGGCACGACGGTAAAGCTCTTTTTCACGGTAGATAGAGTTATCCTTAGATTGACGAGCCATTTCTCTGACTTGCTTGCTCACATTGACAATACTGGTTGAGAGGGAGAATTCACGATAAAGTTGGTAAATCTTTTCATCATAGTAGTTCATGATGACTTCACACTGAGTCATAGCAGATTGTTTCAAGGTATCTGCTGTAACAAAAGGATTCCCATCACGGTCTCCACCAATCCACATTCCCATGGTAATTGGTTTAGGATGTTTCAACTCCAGTCCATGTTTTTTAGCCAGACGCTTGTACTCAGCAGTCAAATGAGGAACTGCCTTCAGGAATGAACTATTGTAGTATTCCATAACATTCGTGATTTCATTGGTAACTTTCAATTTCTTTTCACGAATCATGTCTGTCTGCATGATAATCTCAATGTAACGACGGAGATCATTATGCCATTTTTCCTTATTAATCAAGCCTAATTTCACATCACGATACTTACGCAAAAGGGTATGGATATGATTGGTCAAATCCAACATACTCTTACGTTGTACTTGTGTTGGATGGGCTGTCAAAACAGGGACAACATTCAAGTGTTCTAGAATTTCAACCGCATTGTCTTTTTCTGCAACCATTTTGATTGTTGCTGATAATTTCCCAAGATAATCTTGATCAATATTATTTTGGTGGTTGATTTCATAGGCCAAATCCACATCTTCTGAAATATTAATCAAGAGGGGCAAGATAGAGAAATAGCGTGAAATATAAGCCATTTCATCATTTGACAGACTAGTAACCAGTTGGTTCAAGCCTTGATAATCTTCTTGAGTTGATAATTCTTTCAACTCCATGATTTTTGCAAAAGTCTCTGGGGCAAGCATATTTTTAGTGATATCTTCTAACAATTCTGTTAAAATCAATACTTCTTCTTGCACGACAGCTTTATTACTATAGTTTTCTAATTTTTGAAGAGACATAGGTCATCCTTTCCACTATCAACTCTACATATAGTTTGATGAGTGAGTTTCTAACTCCTCATATAATTGAGCACGTTTTTCACTTGCATCAATATTTAAGACAAAGGCGATGGCTACAGACAAGACTAGGAGACTGTTCCCTCCTTGTGATAGGAAGGGGAAGGTTACTCCTGTCGAAGGAATAATGCCAGAAATTCCACCGATATTGACAAATACCTGTACCAGCATCATCCCCCCAACCCCAATCGCCATCATGGAATTAAAGGGATTCTTAGCACGAATACCGACTAGGATAATTCGTAAAATCAGGAAAAAGACAAGTGCTAAAATCAAGCTGGCTCCTACAAATCCAAACTCTTCAATAACAATTGAAAATACAAAGTCTGTATGGGCCTCTGGTAAATAACCACGTTTTTCGATTGAATTTCCTAAACCTAGACCAAACCAGCCACCATTTACCATGGCAAAGTAGGAATTTGCAAGTTGGTGGCCTGCTCCTGCCAAATCAGCAAAGGGATTAAAGTAGGCACTGAAACGCTTGGCAACGTAACCAAATACTGGAACTTTTGAAAACTTATCAACCCCGATCATAGAAATAGCTGATAGAGATAGGGCTGAAACTCCAAACAATATACCAATAAATGCTATAAACCAACGATGAGCAATCCCACTGACTGTATACATAATCAAGGCAACCAGAGCTAGGATAGTCGCATTACCCAAATCTGGGAAAATAGCCAAACTTCCTATCATGACTAATAGGACAAAGCGCCAATCATTAAAAGCTCGAGGAATCCATTGATTTTGAGTTAAAACTTGAAAATCATAAATACCAATTTCATCCTGTTGTTTTGAAAAACGTTGGGCCAAGTACCAGACGATGATAATCTTCAAATACTCCGCTGGCTGAATGGTCAAAGGTCCTACTGAAATCCAACCATAGGCTCCATTGACTGGCGTACCAATTAACCGAGCCAGAGCTAAGAGAATCAGCTCAACAAACATAACAATAAATAAGAGTCGTTCTTTTCTTAAAAAATTCAGTTTCAGCTTATATATCAAGGCAATCAATATTAAACTAAATATCCAAAACATTCCCTGACTTCGAACCAATTGGAGGGCACTTTTACCTTCTTCGATAAGAATGGCACTGGTTGTAGAATAGACTACAATCAAGCCCAAAATAGATAAAAGTAAGTAAGGAACTAGAATAGAATAGTTTAATAGGTGCCTCTTACTAATCTTCATAGTATCACCAATCTAATGAGAACAAAAGAAATTATTCCCAAATTCCGTTTATTTTCTAGTTTTGATTGCTATTATACCATTTTTTCCGAAAGAAAAAAACTCTTACCCTTAAGATAGAAGATTTTCTCATAAGAAAAAGAGCGCTTGGCTCTTTTCTGTTTTATTCTTTTGAGGAACTGCTTGAGCTTGAATCTCCACCACCGATATATTGGGTAAAGATATTTTGGAAGGCCTGGTCTTTAACCTTGATATTGGCTGCTTGCAATTCTTTTCCGATAATACTTTGAACAAATGATGCGTCGTTTTGTTTTTGAGTTAAGATAACAGTTTTTAATTTTTCTTTGTAATCGTCAATATTAGATGATTTTTCTGTTTTCTTAATCAGTTTAACAATGTAATATTGACTGCTGTAGGCTTGTGTTCCAGTAACGCTAATCACATCAGAAATACCGTTTACATCTAACGCAAAAGCAGCTTTTTTAACTTGTTCTGGTACTTCTGTTGAAGCAGAGTCAAAAGTGATTTCTCCACCATTCGCTTTAGTTTTCTCATCTGTTGAATTATCTTTGGCTAATTGAGCAAAGTCTGCATCACTAGCTTTGGCTTTTTCAAGAATTTCTTTAGCTTTGTCTTCATTGTCCAAACGGATAATTTGAGCAGTCACGTCTGGAGTGTACTCGTCAAAGGCCTTCTTATAAGCATCATCTGTCAATTCAGCTTCTGCTGCTTTCTTAACTGCCAACTCAACCAATTTACTTGTACGAATTTGAGCTTTACGTGTTTCAAGAGTCATTCCTGCTTGTGACAAGACACGTTGATAGTTTTCACCATATTGTTTTTCTTCTTCGGCAATAGTGTCGTTGACTTCTTTGTCATCTACTTCTGAACCGTATTGTTTCTCAAATACTTTTTGGATAGTCAAGTTCAACAACACTTGTTGGGCTGAAGGATTGCTTTTCACTTGCTCATAAAATTGATGTTCTGTGATGACATCCCCTTTCATGCTGATAAGATCCGCTCCTTCTGAACCTTTCGAACAAGCTGCTAAAGTTGCTACTGATAATAGTGTAATGGCACCTGCCAATAGTTTTTTCTTCATGTCTACTCCTTTGAGATAAGTGTTACTCTATCTATTTTACTATATTTTCTTAAATTTTTCTGAAAATCATTCGCTGTCAGGCAATTGAACATCTGCTACATTTTTACGAAGCATGAGAATGCCGTCCCCCAGAGGTACTAATGTTGCGGTGAGTCCTGGATTGTCTAAGGTTGCATCAAATAGTCTTTGAAGGCCTCTGTAAATAGTTCGCTGGCCACGACGGACTTCCATAATGTCCTTGGCAACATCACCACCTTGGAAAATATCATCCAAGACAACCACACCTCCAACGTCCAAATGTTTGAGGATTTCTGGCAGAAAGACGATGTATTTAGACTTGGCTGAATCCATAAAGACAAAATCATAGGACTCTGTCAAGGTAGATAAGACATCTACCGCATCTCCTTCTAGGAGCGTAATTTGCTTGCGACTGTCAAACTGGGCGAAATTTTCCTTGGCAAATCCAATCATTTCTGGATTGCGGTCAATGGTTGTAATCTTAGAATTTGGCGCATGTTCAGCCATCAAGAGGGCTGAAAAACCGATAGCCGTCCCAATTTCCAGAATATTTTTAGGTTGCATGGTTTCCATGAGAAAACGGAAATAAGCAACCGTTTCATGGGGAATAATGGGAATATTTTCCTTGCGAGCAAAGTCTTCCAACTCTTTCAAAGAACCTGTAACTTGCTTTTGGCGCTGACGCATCAAGTCCACAATTTCTTCCTTGACAACAGGGCGACGCATGTTATGGTTGGCATTCTTACTATACGATTCAACCATCTTATGCCAATCCTAATTTTTCAACAAGGGCTTCAAACTCATTTAAACGGCGTTCAAAGACTGCAAAGGCATCGTTGAGGTAGTCTTCCTTCTCCATATCAACACCAGCTTTTCTCATGACATTGAGTGGGTAGTCAGATTTACCAGCCTTGAGGTAGTCGATATAGCGGTCACGGTCTTCTTGACTACCATGGACAATCTTTTCAGCCAAGGCTGAGGCTGCTGCAAAACCTGTTGAATATTGGTATACATAGTAGTTATAGTAGAAGTGTGGAATGCGTGCCCACTCGTATTGGATTTCAGGATTGTCTTCCTTACTCAAACCATAATACTCTTGGTTCAAGTCTGCGTACAGTTTATTTAAGAAATCGCTTGTCAAGACTTCACCATTTTGATCCGCTTGGTGAATCGCGTGTTCAAACTCAGCAAATTGAGTTTGGCGGAAAACTGTTCCACGGAAACCGTCTAGGAAGTTATTGAGAATAGCAAAGCGCGTTGCGTCGTCTTCCACTTCTTCCAATAATTTCTCCGTTAAGATATTCTCATTGGTTGTTGAAGCAATCTCAGCCAAGAAGATAGAATAATCTCCGTAAACATAAGGCTGCGTTTCACGAGTATAGCTGGAATGCATACTATGACCTGTTTCATGAACAAGAGTAAAGAGATTGTCTAAATTGTCCTGCCAGTTAAGAAGCATAAAGGCATTTGTATCGTAAGAACCACCAGAGTAGGCACCTGAACGCTTGCCTTGATTTTCATAAACATCAATCCAACGCTCACTGAAGGCACATTTAACACGGCTCAAGTAATCCTCACCCAAGACTGACAAAGCATCTTCTGCCTTTTTCAAGGCTTCTTGGTAGGTAAAACTGTATTCAACAGAAGAAAGTGGTGTGTAGACATCGTACATCTTGAGGTCTGAAATTCCCAAGATTTTTGAACGAAGTTCAAGGTAACGATGCAAGAGTGGCAAATGCTTGCGAACTGCTGCTACCAAATTGTCATAAACACTCTCTGGAACAAAATTCGCTGCGAGAGCTGCATGACGAGCACTCTTATAGTTGCGAACTTTGGCACGGTAGTTTTGCACCTTAACATTGGTTTGCAAGGTTTTGGCATAGGTATGTTGGAATTGTTCATAAGTCGCATAAAGAGCTTGATAGGCACCACGACGCACCTCACGATTTTTAGACTCCATCAAACGTGTATAAGTCCCATGAGATAGCTGAACTTCCTTACCATCATCGTCAAGAACATAAGGGAACACAATATCCGCATTGTCCAAGATAGCGAAGGTTTCACTTGCTGAACCAAAGATTTCCCCAGCTCCAGCCAATAATTCTTCTTCACGTTGTGAAAGAACGTGTTCCTTACCTTGCAAAAGCTTGTCAAAATAGTGTTGATAAACCTGCAATTTTGGCTGAGCTTCTAAAAAGTCAGCATACTGCTTTTCACTAATTTCCATAAATTCAGGTTCATAGAATGAAAAAGCTTGATCTAGCTGACTGTAGAGAGTCATTGCTTTGGCATAGTACTCTTGGTACTTGGCTTCACGTGTGTCTTGGTCATTCTTCATATGAGCATAAACGTAAAGCTTCTCCATTTGGCGTTCCATTTCAAGAGAAAATTCAGTAATTTCGAGTAGGCTATCCGCACTATCCAAGAGATGATCTTCATACTGGGCTACTGTCTCCAGTTGTTTTGTTAAATCTTTTAAAGCTTCTTCCCAAGCCTGGTCAGTTGGGTAAATCGTTGATAGATCCCATGTATCTTTTTCATTTATTTCATGTCTTTGTAATACCATTAGATTCCTCCATCCTTTCTATTCTACCATATTTTTCAAGAAATATTGCTGATAAAAGGCTGGTGGATAAAGCTTTTGCCAATCATTTTGAGGATTTTCTTGGTAATAGGTTTGAAAATACTGATAATAGCGAGTCAAATCTTTCTCAATTTGGCAAAACTCACCTACTAGCGGTCGAATTTGTGGATACCATTCTTTTAGCCCATAAGTCAGGAGATTTTCTCCCTTTTGATAGACTTCTGCTTGTTCTTTCATCCAAAAGGGATTTTGATAATACAGTTGTTGCTGGATATAGCGACAGATGTCCTTGTCTTGGAAAACTGTAAAATGAGATATTTTTTGTTTCTTATAAGGAAGGCGTAATATCTCCAGTAGACTATCTTGTCCATAGGGAAATTCCTTGATTTGATAATAGAGTCTGCCTCGGAGATCTTGGTGAATCAGGTATTTGAGTCTTAAAAGCTGTTTTTCCTTGTCCAATTCCCAAACATAAAATCCCATGTTTTGACTAAAATAGAGAAAACCTTGTTGCAGACGAGTCAAACGCTCCTTGAGCCAAAGTTTTTCTCCCAGTAACCACAGTACTTGGTAACCCTGACTACGATAGCCCTCACTACGCTCTTTAAGAAGTTTCTGTGGCAAGGGACTACACTGAACTTCTAGAGCAAGATGGCCATTTACAAATACATCCGCAATCTGTTTAAGCTCTGGAAGAGGGTATTCTAATTGCACTTCTGCATCTTTTTTCAACCAGTGATAAAGTGATTCTTTATTTGTCAAGTGTTCTAGACTTTCATTTTCAGAGGAATAATCACAGTCTTTTAGGGATTTGTGTGCAAAATGGGTTCGGACACTTGTTCCTTTCCGCAAACGGAGCTGACCTCCACAAGCTGGGCAGGTGTATTCTTCCTTCTCAAGCTTATCCTCTAACACATTTACCAATTCTCCACTAGCATTTCTCGCAACAAACATGATTTCCCTCCTTTTCTATATTATTCGTAAAAAAGAAAAAAGATCAGGAAATTTCCTAATCTTCATCACTCTATAATTTTAGAGTTGCAAGCGACTTTCAAGAGCTTGTGTCAAGACTTCAGAATAGTTCACTTTCTCACGATCTGCTAGTCTGACTAGCCACTCTGGAACCGTAACATTTTTTCGAATCGCTTTATTATTCTTTACGAAAGGCAAGGGATTGACCTGAATCAAAGTCACAAATCCATCAGGAGCTTTCAACTCAGCAATGTCACTAGGAGTAGGCAAAGCCAGGCCTTCATCAATATAAGAAGCTAAAACACTCTCAAGCATTTCCCTAGCATTTTTCATTGCAAGTTCAATCGTTGCTCCTTCAGTCCCGCCTCCAAATTCAGGAAATTCAACCCAGTATCCAGTTACTTCTCTATGAAAAATAGCAGGATAAGATTTTAGCATAATACACCTCCACAATTTCCAAATCAACTATAATCCCAAATCTTTTAATATTTTTCTCTCTAAACCTTTTCCTAGATCCTCATTAACGTGAACTGGAATAGTGACAAGATAGGGAACCCCTTCTTTCTTGAAATGATGATGACTTCCTCTCTTACGAACTTCAATCCATCCATTTGCAAGAGCTAATTTTACCATTTCCTTACCTGTTATTGGCATTCATGGTCACCTTTCTAGCTAAAATTATACTTATAATGCGTATTTTTGTCAATTCTTCTATCTTATCTATTCGTAAAAAAAGAAAAAAGATCAGGAAAATTCCTAATCTTCATGTGTGTTTACTTGATTTTCTTAGCTAGCATGGTCGCGAAACGTAGTTGAATGCGATTACCATTCTCATCGCGACGGTGCAAATGGCCTGGATTTTCATTGTACTTATTCAATTCCCAGTCCTTGTAGTAGTCTGCCAGTTCCCCTTCTTTAAAAGTGAATGGGAAGTTAACCGAGCAAGGATAATCCTCCGTATCCATGGCACAGACGATAAGATTGTAACCACCGACCGTGGTGTGCTCCTGCATGTTTCGGACAATAGCTGGAATACGATCTGCTTGTAGAAACATGAGAACAACTGTTGAAACGATAAAATCATACTCTTGCCCAATGCTGGCTGAATTGATATCGTAAAGGCCAACAGGCATATCCAAATCTTCCTGCTCCACAATGCTTTGCAGGATTTCAAGGGCCAATTCATTTTGATCCACAGCCGTTACATCAAAACCTTGCTGGGCTAAAAATAGGGAATTACGACCCTGCCCACAGCCCAAATCCAAGACTTTACCCGGTTTCACCGTTTGCATAGCCTCTAGAACTTCTGAATGAACAGGATTAGTATTGTATTTCTTAGGAAAATAATCCTCAGGTTTACAATAAAAATCCAAATACCATTCTACATCGTCTGTGGCAGCCTCCACTCGGTGCCATGCTTGCGGCTGCGCCATTGGGTTGTCATCCCCTGCTTTAAAGAGGTGTTCAGCTAGAACTTCTCCTTCTTCTGTCAATTCAATAAACTTGAGAGTTCCTTTTATAACAGTAATCTTGCCCCAAGTTCCAACCTTGGTATTGTGTTTCTGCTGAACAGCCTCTGGCATGGTCTCTTTAGTCCACATTGGCATGCGTTTATAGGCAACTAGTTTTTCCATTTTCATTCCTCTTTTTATCGCTGGTTGACAGCTTTCATGACACGCGCGATGTCGCGGTTTTGCTCACGTCGTTTAATAGACTCTCGTTTGTCATAGTCATGCTTCCCTTTAGCTAGACCTAAAAGGAGCTTGGCATAGCCATCTTTGATATAGACCTTAAGGGGAACCAGGGTCATTCCTGTCCCTTTGGTCTCCTGTTCTAACTTCTGGATTTGCTTCTTATGGAGAAGGAGTTTGCGACGGCGTTCTGGTTCCTGGTTCCAGATATTACCCTCTTCATAAGGCGCGATATGAACATTGCTCAACCAGACCTCCCCATTTTTTACTTGGGCAAAGCCATCCTTGAGATTGATTCGAGCAGCTCGTACACTCTTGATTTCAGTTCCAGTCAGGACCATTCCTGCCTCTAGCGTATCTACGATTGTATAGTCGTGGCGCGCCTTTTTATTTTGTGCGACGACCTTTCCCTCGCCCTTTGCCATGCTTGGCTCCTTTCTTAGCTACTTCCTTGTAAAAAGGTTTCTTTCCTTTTTTCTTCTTGTCTTTTTGTGAATGCTTGCGCTTATCATTTGAGCGTCCTGATTTTCTCTTGTCTTCCTTCTTATCTGAACGACGACTTGAACCACGCCCTCTATCATTACGATTAGACTGTTTCAAGCCTTTTTCAATCACATCAAACTCACTTGGAATATAAGAGAAGTCGATTTCACCAGTCATCTTATCCGCTCTTTCAACTCGAATGCGAATCTGCTGACCTACACGGAAAGTTGTTCCTGATTTCTCTCCACGAAGAGTCAAATCACGCTCATTGAAATGATAAAATTCAGGTAGATTAGTAATGTGAATCAAACCTTCAACTGTGTTCGGCAATTCGACAAAGAGACCAAACTTGACAATGCTGGATACAACTGCATCGTACTCTTCACCCACGTATTCTTCCATATACTCAGCCTTTTTCATGGCTTCGACTTCACGCTCAGCCTCGATAGCACGACGCTCACGGTTGGAAGACTGGGTCGCAATCTCTGGAATTACTTGTTCAAAATGCTCTGCTATTTCCTTAGAACGGCCGTAATCACGAATCATACGGTGAACAAGAAGGTCTGGATAACGACGAATAGGACTAGTAAAGTGAGTATAATAGTCAGCAGCTAGTCCATAGTGGCCGTGATTGTGCTCCGAATAGCGAGCCTGCTGCATGGAGCGAAGAAGCATCATGGACAATACATCTGCATAAGGTTCTCCCTCAACAGTACGCATGATGTCTTGGAGGGCCTCCTGGCTAATCTCACTGGCAGTCCCATAAATGCGCAAGCCAAAACTCGAAGCATAATCTATAAACTTCTGAATTTTTTCAGCCTTAGGCTCCTCGTGAATTCGATAGATGAAAGGTAGATCCAGCTTGCTAAAATGCTCGGCAACTGTTTCATTGGCCATCAGCATAAAGGATTCAATCATGCGCTCGGCAACACCACGCTGACGAAGAACGATATCAACAGGCTTACCTTGCTTATCCACTAAAATCTTAGCTTCATTGGTATCGAAATTGAGGGCACCACGTTTCACACGCATGTTTTCTAAAATTTCATGAAGCTTGGCCATGAGTTCGATACTAGGGACAATTTTCTGATATTCTTGTCTCTTTTCCACGTCGCCAGCTAGAATATCATTAACATCGTTATAGGTCATACGGAAGCTTGTCTTGATTACCGTTTGTGTAATGGTGTAATTGACCACACGACCATGTTTATCAATCTCCATAATGGCAGACTGGGTCAGGCGATCAACTTGAGGATTGAGGGAGCAGATACCATTTGACAGTCGTTCTGGAAGCATTGGGACCACACGGTCTGTCACATAGACAGAAGTTGCACGATTAAGGGCTTCCTTATCAAGGGCAGACCCCTCAGTCACATAGTAGGAAACATCTGCGATGTGAACACCGAGCTCCAAATTCCCATTTTTTAAAGCCTTGATATGCACCGCATCGTCCAAGTCTTTGGCGTCAGCACCGTCAATGGTAAAGGTAATCTCATCTCTTAGATCCAGACGGCCTTCCATATCCTTTTGAGACGGAACATCAGGCACACTTTCTGCTTCCTTGACAACAGCCTCTGGAAATTCTGAGACAATGTCCATAGACTCCAAAACCTCAAGAACATCAATGCCGACATCCGTTGAATGCCCCACCACATCGAGGACACTAGCGACAAAGAAATCATGTTTCTTGCTTGGGTATTTATCGATAGAGACCTTGAGAACTTCTGTTCCCTCCAGTTTAAGGGCTGGTTTTTTTACATAAATCGGTTGGCTGATTTTCTGATTTTTCGAACGGATGTAGCCAGCATACTTAGGTTTTTCCTGATCTAGAACGATTTGACCGACAACAGTTGTCAAACTGTGTTCTAGGATATCGATAATTTTGGCTTCCGCCGCTGTTCCCTTGTTACGATCAGCGACTTTCTTGATGACAACCTCAACAGTATCGCCATCAATAGCATAGTTGACATCGTTTTTACCTACAAAAAGGTCGTCCTCCTCGCCTTCTAGACTGACAAAACCAAAGCCATTTTTATGGGCATGAAAAATCCCCTTGAGAGTAATCTCATGTTTTTTCTTAACTTCTAAGGTCAGAGTACCATCTTCTTCAAAGCGAATCTGGTGCTTTCTTTCCATTAAGGATAAGGTTTTAATCAACTCACGAAAATCCTTGGAACCGTCTTTTCCCAAAGCCTGAGCCAAGTCATTGACAGTTACCTTTCCCTTATATTGCAAATATTCTTTTATTCTATCTTTCATATTTTCTTTCTAGATTTTTTAATTTTCTTTTACTGTAAAACCTTTTCAAACATCCTTTAAAAATAAAAAGAGGCAAAGACCTAGTCCTGCCCATTATTTTCTTATCTACTTGATAATACCGTCAATGCTAAGGCAATGGCTAGCCAGAAAAAGACTAAAATACCTGTCAAACGTTGCATCACAGCTTCAAAACCACGTGCTTTACTACGTTCAAACAAATCACCTGAGCTGGCATCAAATACATTGCTGGATTGGTTCTTAGTTGGTTGCATGAAAATCGCAATCACAATCACAACAGATAATACTAATAAAATGGTTAATAATAGGTTATACATATCAAACTCCTTAAAATCCCTATTATTTTACCATAAAATCTACTTAGATTCAAGATGTAGGGTTACTTTTCTTTCCTTGGGACAATACTTTAAAACCTCAATCTTGTCTGGATGGGTTTTTGAATTTTTACTGGTTAGGTAATTGATACTGCCACAAGAGGAGCATTTGAGATTAATTTTTACTCGCACTAGATTTCCTTTACTTTTAATAATGTTCGAAATTGAAGAAGGTTAAAGATACAACTAAAGGCCACACAAAGACTTGTCGCATAAAAGACAGCATGATAGCCAAATTGACCTGCTACTGCAGAACCTGCCATAGGCCCAACGACACCTCCCAGATAAAAGAATACCTGATTGAAGGCAAAGACCCTCGAAATGCCGGCTTTGGGAGTCATTTTGCTGAGTAGGGCATTAACCCCGGGAATCAAGGCACCGGTTCCCAGTCCAAAGAGGAAACGATAAAGTCCTAGTTGAAGGGGGCTAGAGGCATTGGCACAGAGGAGATAGATGATAACTGAATAAAACTGGGCTACAATCAAGAGACGATGGTTGCCCACCTTGTCACCTAGCTTTCCCATGACTCCTGCACTCATCATACTGGAAAAGCCCATACTGGATACAATCAAACCAGATACAAAAAGAAGATTCTCTGTCTGCCCTAAGTCTCGTACATAAAGAGCCAAAATAGGGCCGATTGATTGGGCTGAAAATTGGATGACAAAACTGGTCAGAAAGAGGTTGACCAAAAGATAGGGATATTTAACTGATGTAAATAATTCCTTTGTTGGGATGGCCTTTTCCTTGGCTACTGGTTTAAAATCTTCCTTGATAAAGCAAATAGTCAAAATAGCAGCTAAAAATAGAAAACTACCAACCAGTAAAAAAACTGTACGAATACCAAATAATTCTGCAATAAATCCCCCGATAAAGGGACCAGTTAGAGTACCTGCAACAACGCCTGTAGACAAAGTACCTAAGGCAGAGCCTGATTTCTCCTTGGGAACCTGACTGGCTATCAAGGCTGTTGCATTGGGAACAAAACCCGCAAATATACCATTCAGTAAACGAAGAAAGATTAACCAATAAATATTTGGTACAAAAGCCAATCCTCCCATAGTGATAGTCATGGCCAGACCAGCACGAATCATCATGGGTTTTCGGCCGTATTTATCAGCAAGGATACCCCAGATAGGAGAAAAGAGCGCCGCCGAAATAGCAGAGACAGAAATAGCTAAGCCTGCATAAAAAGCGACTTGCTCACTTCCTACACCTAGATTTTCCACAAAGATAGGCATAAAGGGCACAACCAAAGAAATACTGGCTCCAGTCAGAAAATTACCAAACCAGGCAATGCGCAGATTATCCTTCCAGTTAATCTCTGTCATCTTCGCTACCTCCCTCAAGTAGGGAGAACACCTGAGTAAGAAGCTGGTCCTGATTTCCATTGTTGTTTAAAACATGGCTGGCCAAATCTTTCTTTTTCTCTAAAGGCCACTGGGCTGCCAGACGAAACTCAGCGTCATCTTTGGACAAGTGGTCCCTTTTCATTAGGCGTTCTACTTGAACATCCCGGTACACATAGACCAACCAAGTCTCATCAAACCAAGAGACGTAGTCCTGCTCAAAAAGTAGGGGAATATCCATGAAGAAAATCTCTTCTGTCTGAGCCAACTGGTCTCTCAACGTAGATAGTTCCTCACGGATAATCTTTCCTTGGATTTGCTTAGACCATTCTCGTTCTTCAGGATTTGAAAAGATAAGACTAGCTAGGAGAGGGCGATTAAGTTCTCCGTTTTCAAGGATGATTTCTTGCCCAAAGTGCTGGACTAGAGCCTGAAACAGACGACCACCAGGTTTCTGTAGTTGGTGGACGACTGCGTCAGCATCCACTACTTGAAAGCCTTGCTTTCTTAGAAAATTTGTCACAGTTGACTTACCAGAGGCAATTCCCCCAGTGATTCCAATGATTTTTTCCATCAGTCCCTCCTTTGGCACTGAGGACAAAAGTGAGTTCCTCGTCCACCTAGTTGGATTTTCTCAATGATGGTGCCACAGCGTACACATTCTTGACCAGCCTTGTCATAGACCTGATGAAAATCCTGCATGGTTCCATCTTCCCCAAAGGCATTGGTATAGGTCCGAATGGTGGAACCACCTTTTTCAACAGCCTGTCCCAAAACAGCAATGGTCTGGTCATGAATGGCAGTCGCTTCTTCTGCTGTCAAAGTCTGGGAAGGTCTAGCTGGATGAACCTGAGCTCGCCAGAGAACCTCATCCACATAGATATTGCCAAGTCCAGCTACCAAGGTCTGGTCTAAAAGATGGGATTTGATAGGTTTTTTGGACTTAGCTAGGGAAGTTTGAAAGACCTGCAAATCAAAGTCTTGTTCGCTTGGTTCAGGCCCTAGTTTTTTAGAAAGAAAGTAGACTTCCAAAAGGTCAGGCGCCAAGAGTTCCATAGTACCAAACTTGCGTACATCCTCATAAACAAGCGTGCCACCATCTTCAAACTGAAAGAAAACATGGGCATGCTTGCGTTCAGGAACCTGGTCTGGATAGTAAAAATACTTGCCTTCCATGCGCAAATGGGAAATCAAGACCTTGTCTGTCAGGTAGAAAAGTAAATATTTACCACGACGTCCCATTGACTCAACAATTTGACCAGGCACTTCCTTTCGAAACTCGTCCAAATCCGTCTTAATCATCTTGGGATAGCGAATTTCTATACTCGAAATCTTCTTTCCCAAAATCAATTTTTCCAAGCCACGTCGAACGGTTTCAACCTCAGGTAATTCAGGCATAAGTCCTCCTTCTGTAAAAACAAGAAGCAGGCATGAGCCCACCTCTACTTAGTATTCTTTTTCATTATAGCCAAAGTCAGCCAAATCTAGCTTTTTATCGCGCCAGTTTTTCTTGACCTTGACCCATGTTTCTAGGAAGACCTTGTCTCCTAGCATGAGTTCGATATCACGACGGGCCATGCTACCAATTTTTTTAAGCATAGCACCACCTTTACCGATGATAATCCCTTTTTGACTATCACGCTCGACCATAATTGTTGCACGGATGTGAACCTTGTCTGTCTCTTCGTCTCGTTTCATAGAATCAACAACCACAGCAACTGAATGCGGAATCTCTTCACGAGTTAGGTGCAAAACTTTCTCGCGAACCATTTCTGAAACCAAGAAACGCTCTGGATGGTCTGTGATTTGATCAGACGGGAAATATTGGAAACCTTCGTCTAGATTTTCACTCAAAATATCCACTAGACGAGAGACGTTATTCCCTTGAAGAGCTGAGATTGGAACGATTTCCTTAAAGTCCATCTGATTACGAAAATCATCAATCTGAGACAAAAGCTGGTCTGGATGGACCTTATCAATCTTATTCACCACCAAAATCACAGGAACCTTGGCAGCCTTGAGACGCTCGATAATCATGTCATCCCCCTTACCACGTGCTTCATCAGCAGGCACCATAAAAAGAACAGTATCCACTTCGCGAAGGGTACTGTAGGCAGACTCAACCATGAAATCTCCGAGAGCCGTTTTAGGCTTGTGAATCCCTGGTGTATCGATAAAGACGATTTGTTCCTTATCAGTCGTGTAAATTCCCATGATTTTGTTGCGCGTTGTTTGCGCCTTGTCACTCATGATGGCAATCTTTTGCCCCATAACGTGATTTAAAAAGGTTGACTTCCCAACATTGGGACGTCCTAAAATGGCTACAAAGCCTGATTTAAAAGTCATAATTTCCTCTTACTGTTTAAAATAATAAATCCCAGATTCGTGGGAGAAAAATCAATGCGCCTGTTAAGGCTGCGAAAAGAGAGACCACTAATACCGCACCAGCCGCCATATCCTTGGCATTTTTAGCCAGCATGGAAAAGTGGTAGTGACTGGCCAAATCCACCACATTTTCAATAGCAGAGTTGATAATCTCAAACGCTACTACCAAGAAAATGCTCAATAGGAGAAAGAGCCATTCGATTCGTGACACCTGAAAAACAAAACCTGCAAGAATGACTACAAGAGCCGTCACCGCATGTTTTCGCATATTGCGTTCTTCCTTTATGGCAGTAAAAATTCCTGTAAGAGCAAATTCTAAACTGGATATCAGGTCACGATTTTTCCATTTTCGTTTATTGTCTTGTGAGTCCATAGGCTGTCAAAATTTCTTCTTGTAAACCGAACATCTCCGCTTCTTCTTCCGGAGTGTAGTGATCATAGCCGTTGATATGTAAAAAGCCGTGTACTGCCAAGAAGCCCATCTCACGCTCAAAGCTGTGACCATATTCCTCGGCCTGCTCATGAGCCTTATCGATAGAGATGAACAGTTCCCCAATATAGGCATCAAACTCAGACATCATCTCTGCCAATTCTGGATTTTCAAGTAAATCCTCTTCGTCAAAGGCAATTTCCAACTCTGGCTTATATTCAAGGCTGATGACATCTGTCGGACGGTCTGTGTCACGGTACTCCAGATTGAGTTCATGACTGCGCTCATTGGTCACAAAAGTGACTGCCATCTCCTTGTCTTCTTTGCCTAATTTTTGGGCTGCAAATTCCAAAATTTCTTGGGTTTGTTGCAACATTTCTTTTGAAACTTGACCAGTTTCATCTACCATTTCAATATACATGTGCTTCTCGTTTCTCTTTACTTGGCTTTATTATACCACATTTCCATGATTTTATTCTACCTTTTTGATATAATACTATGGAATACAATCACAAGGAGAGAACGATGTCATTTGACGGATTTTTTTTACACCACATGGTTGAGGAATTGCGAAGAGAATTAGTGAACGGTCGCATCCAGAAAATCAATCAGCCTTTTGAACAAGAATTGGTCTTGCAAATCCGCAGCAATCGCCAAAGTCATCGCCTGCTCCTCTCTGCCCATCCAGTTTTTGGACGCATTCAGCTGACCCAAACAACTTTTGAAAATCCAGCCCAACCTTCTACCTTTATCATGGTTTTGAGAAAGTATTTGCAGGGGGCCCTGATTGAATCTATTGAGCAAATTGAAAATGACCGTATTGTGGAAATCACGGTTTCCAATAAAAACGAGATTGGAGACCATATTCAGGCTACCTTGATTATCGAAATCATGGGTAAACACAGTAATATTCTACTGGTCGATAAAAGCAGTCATAAAATCCTCGAAGTCATCAAACACGTTGGATTTTCGCAAAATAGCTACCGCACTTTACTTCCGGGATCAACCTATATCGCTCCGCCAAGCACGGAATCGCTCAACCCTTTCACAGTCAAAGACGAAAAACTCTTTGAAATCCTGCAAACACAGGAAACGACAGCTAAAAATCTTCAAAACCTCTTTCAAGGTCTGGGACGCGATACGGCAAATGAATTGGAAAACATTATGATTAGTGATAAACTATCTACTTTCCGTAACTTTTTCAATCAAGAAACCAAGCCATGTTTGACTGAGACTTCCTTCAGTCCAGTTCCTTTTGCAAATCAAGTGGGAGAGCCTTTTGCCAGTCTTTCTGATTTGCTGGACACCTACTATAAGGATAAGGCTGAACGCGACCGCGTCAAACAGCAAGCCAGTGAACTGATTCGTCGTGTTGAAAATGAACTTCAAAAAAATCGACATAAGCTGAAAAAACAGGAAAAAGAATTATTGGCGACAGACAATGCTGAGGAATTTCGCCAAAAAGGGGAATTGCTGACAACATTCCTCCACCAAGTTCCCAATGACCAAGACCAGGTTATCCTAGACAACTACTATACCAACCTACCTATCACGATTGCGCTTGATAAGGCTCTGACTCCCAACCAGAATGCCCAACGCTATTTTAAACGGTATCAGAAACTCAAAGAAGCTGTCAAATACTTGACTGATCTGATTGAAGAAACAAAGGCAACCATTCTCTATCTGGAAAGTGTGGAAACTGTTCTCAACCAAGCTGGGCTGGAAGAAATCGCTGAAATTCGTGAAGAATTGATTCAAACAGGTTTTATCCGCAGAAGACAACGGGAAAAAATCCAGAAACGCAAAAAACCAGAACAATATCTAGCAAGCGATGGCAAAACCATCATCTATGTCGGCCGAAACAACCTACAAAACGAGGAGCTAACCTTTAAAATGGCCCGCAAGGAGGAACTTTGGTTCCATGCCAAGGACATTCCTGGAAGCCACGTTGTCATCTCAGGCAACCTAGACCCATCTGATGAAGTCAAAACAGACGCAGCAGAACTTGCAGCCTACTTCTCTCAAGGTCGCCTGTCAAATCTGGTGCAGGTAGATATGATTGAAGTCAAGAAACTCAACAAACCAACTGGCGGAAAACCAGGCTTTGTCACTTACACAGGACAAAAGACCCTCCGTGTCACACCAGACCCCGAAAAAATCTCATCCATGAAAAAATCCTGATTTTACTTGAAATCAGGATTTTTAACTTACTACTCACTCAAATCATATCCAATTATAGGACTAATCTTTGCCACCTAGCTTCTCATTGATTTTCATCATCACACTAGCAATTTTTTCACCCCAATAAGGATCTGAGGCATATTCCACATTCATACCAGATGCCTTGTTTCCAAGGAAAGTTCTGCCCCTATCGATATAATTTTCCTTAATCCACTTGCTTGCACCTAAAATTCCCTTATCCACATCATCAAATGTCTTGGCAGAAAGGTAAGGGGTCGTATCATAGGCTGTAATTCCAAAGAAATTATTCTTATCTTTGGCAATCTTACTTCGTCCCCAATCACTTTCTAAAGCACTATGGGCAAGGAGGTAAAGTGCATTGATATGGTAATGTTCTTCGGCTTCCTTAAAGGTAGCTCCCTTATTTTCCAAGAGACTATTGTCAATATTTAACAGACTAAATACCTTATCCAAATCCTCAGCACTGTAGTTTGTAGCCTCTGTCAAATCTTTGAAAAGGAAGGGATTCTCAAGCTTAAAACCATCAAAATGCAGCCCATCTGCCGAATAATATTTCTTGCCTACTTCCATATAAGAAAGATGAGCAGCTACTGGGATACTAGCATTCTGAGCCACATAGTGATAAAAACGATGTCCATCACTCTCATAATAAGGGATAAAATCCTTGCTAGCATCTAGTGCTTGTAAATCTTCTGTTTTCATATAGCCTGACAAACCAGAAATAGTAATAGCCAAGCGCTTGTCATCACTTTTTCTATCCTTATCTAGCCAAACAACACTACCTTGCGATATATAGGAGAGCTTTTCACCATCTGCATTATAGACATTTGCTGTGACAGGTACTACTTGATAATAAGCAGCATTTTCATTTGTAGCTTTTTCTCCAAGCCATTTACCGTCGCTTCCAAGCTGATGACCATCAATAGTCTCATTTTTTGCCATGTAGCCACCGGATTTGAAGTAGTACCAGGCTTGACTTTTAGAATCGTATACCCATTCTTTCTCAGCCATTTTGCCATCAGACTTGAGATAAAACCATGACTCCTTATCCAAAATCCATTCATTAACTGCCATATAGCCACCGGATTTTAGATAATAATAGTGACCATTTTCGAAAATCCATTCTTTATCAGCATGATTTCCATTTTCTTTGATATAAAACCAAGATTGGTATTGTTTGTCAAAAAGCCAACCTTGCTGTACTTTTGCGCCACTAGCACTTACATAAGCCTGTTCAATCCACTGACTTGTCAGTAAATAACCACCGGATTTGAAATAATAGTCCTTTCCCTTAATTTGGAGCCATTCTTTCTCTGCGTGTTGTCCATCTGCTTTGATATAAAACCAAGCATCATATTGAGAATCATAGACCCAGTCTTCTATTACCTTGGCACCTGTAGCACCGACATAGGAAGCTCCTAGCCAAGCATTTCTTTTCATCTTTCCATCTTGGTCAAGATAATAGAGGACTCCCTTGTCTTCTATCCATTCTGACTTGACCATATAGCCACCAAATTTGAGGTAAAAATAGTCGTCACCTTGCTTTAGCCATTCATTTTCAGCATAGTTGGCATCTTCTTTTATATAAAACCAAGATTGATAGTGAGCATCAAAAATCCACTCATTAGCTGCTTGATTCCCATCTGCTTTCAGGTATTGTTTTCCTTGCCAAGTACCATCACTAGCCATTGCACTCTCTGGTCTGGCTAAGAAAAATAGCAGAGCTAAAAAAACAAATCTCAATTTCTTCATAAACTTTCTTCCTCTGTTCTTTCTATTTTATTGTATCAAAATTCTCTATAATCAATATTACAAACTGATAAAAAATCAAGAACAGATTGATTGCAGTTTACCTCAGAGACTCTTTTACTTCCTTGCGTAGATTTTCTAGACTGCTGATACCATATTTATCCATAACCTTTGGTAAATTTTCGATAATATCAGGACAGGCGTAAGGATTGGTAAAGTTGGCTGTTCCAACTCCTATAGCAGATGCTCCAGCCAGATACATTTCTAGGGCAGCTTCAGCCGAATCCACTCCTCCCATTCCAATGATAGGCAGGTCTGTTGTTTGGGCGACTTGGCGGATAAGTTTGAGGGCTACTGGAAAGACTGCTGGACCAGACATTCCACCTGTTCCATTGGCCAAGATTGGTTTTCTGGTTTTGAGGTCAAAACGCATTCCAACCAGAGTATTAATCATAGTCAAGCCACTTGCTCCTGCATCCTCTGCTGCCTTTGCGACAGTAACGATATCGGTCACACTAGGGGTTAATTTGACATAAACTGGCACATCAGAGGCTTCCACAGCTGCTTTCACCACATCATAAGCTAAATCTGGATCTTGACCAATCAAGAGTCCATGATTACAGTGGTCTACGTTGGGACAAGAAATATTGAGCTCAATAGCCTTCACATTAGCTGCCTTGGAAATCCCATGAGAAACAGCTGCATACTCTTGTTTTGAAAAACCAGCTACATTGGCAATAATGGGAAGATTTGGATACTCTCTTTCTAGCCAAGGTAACTTTTCAGCCAAAACAACTTCCAAACCAGGATTTTGCAAACCGATTGCATTAAGCATACCAGCGGGTGTTTCTGCCACCCTTGGAGTTGGATTGCCAAAACGGGGTTCAAGAGTTGTCGCCTTGATCATAATAGAACCCAAAAGGTCTAAATCATAGTACTTGGCATACTCTTGACCAAAACCAAAACAGCCTGATGCTGGAATAATCGGATTTTTCAAATCCAAGCCTGGTAGAGAAACTTGTAAACGATTTGTAGTCATGACTTTCTCCTTATAATACAACTGTTCCTGTGCGGAAAACAGGACCATCTTCACAGACACGTTGGCTGACCGTCTCGCTTTCTGGCACTTTTAGGACGCAGGCATAGCAGGCCCCCATCCCACAAGCCATACGAGATTCCAGAGATAGATAGGCTCTTGGGTGGT